>CAKPAT010000049.1 GCA_934133155.1 uncultured Bacilli bacterium | reverse complement strand
ATTTATATCCGGTACCATATGAGTGGTATGAAAAGTATGGGGTTAGAAAATATGGTGCACATGGGATTAGTCATGAGTTTATTGCTAAGCAGGTGCAAATGATTTATCATAGAAGTGATTTAAGGATTATAAGTTGTCATATTGGTAGTGGTGCGTCTATTACGGCTATTAAAAATGGTAAAAGTGTAGATACTTCTATGGGATTTACGCCGCTTTCCGGGGTAATGATGTCAACTAGATCTGGTGATATTGATCCTTCTATTATTCCTTTTATTATGGAAAAGGAACATTTAAGTATTAATGAAGTGATGAACGATTTGAATAAGAAAAGTGGTCTTTTAGGTTTGAGCGGTATTAGTAGTGATATGAGGGATATATTAAAGGCATCTTTAGATGGTAATAAACGAGCTACTTTAGCTTTGGATAAATACATTCGACGTATTACTGATTATATTGCTTCTTATTATGTTTTACTTGGAGGTATTGATGTTTTAGTTTTTACGGCTGGTGTTGGTGAAAATAGTCCTGAAATTAGACGACTTGTTTGTGAAAAACTTGAATGTTTAGGGGCTTTACTTGATGATAAGGTGAATGAAAATAGTTTAAAATTTACTAAAATTTCTTCTAAAAAATCTAAGTTTGATATTTATGATATTGATACTGACGAGGAGCTTATGATTGCTTTAGAGACAGAAAAAATGATAAATTTTTAAAAATTGATTGTATGAGATGTTAAAATATGATACAATGGCTATGTTGTTTTGAAACTGGTCTATTGGTCAAGTGGTTAAGACGCCACCCTCTCAAGGTGGAAGCATGAGTTCAATTCTCATATAGACTACCAAATTTGAATATAAACTAGAGTAATCTAGCTTTTTTAATATTATGAGGAGGTTTTTATGTATACTTTAATTGATTATATTAAATATTATAAGGATAAAGATATTGAAGAGATTAAGTGGAATATCATGGATAATTTGATATGTGCTATTCTTGTGTATTTGAAAATAACTCCTTTTAAAGATTGTAAATATGTTAGTGACTTAGAGGTTTTGCCTTATGCAGAAGGTATGATGGCTCCAAGTTCTTTAGAGGTTTTTAATTTAATTAAAGGCTCTAGGAGATATAATGATTTAAAGGTTTCTAATTTTCAGTTAATTAAAGATGAACATACTCAGTTTGGGGCTGTTACTTTTGAAATTGGAGGTTTAAAAATTGTCTCTTTTAAAGGTACTGATGGTTCTTTGATTGGCTGGATTGAAAATATTAGAATAGGGTATGAGTATCCAACTTATACACAGATGCTAGCTATTAATTATTTGAAAAATGTTCGTGGTAAGGATATATATGTTGTAGGGCATTCTAAAGGTGGTAATTTGGCTTTAGTGAGTTCTATGGAAAATTTTGATAAGGTTAAATGGGTTTATAATTTTGATGGGCCTGGACTTCTTGGAGAACAATTTAAATCAGATAAATTTAGAAAAATTTCTTCTAAGCTTACTAATGTTGTACCAACTGGATCAGTTGTTGGAACTATTTTGCATAACAGTGAGTATATGGTTGTTAAAAGTTCTAATATAGCTTTTGATGAACATTATCCAACTTCTTGGAATATTTTTGGACAGTTTTTTGTGGAAGATAGTCTTTCTAGAGTTAGTCAGAAACTCCATTTAAGCTCTTCTTCCGGTATTGACAGTTTGGATCCTATTAAAACTAAGGAAACTTTTGAGACAATATTTGCTAGTTTAGGCAAGGATTATACAGGACCTTTTAATATGAATTTTAATGATTTTATTAATTTTTATAAAAATATGAAGAATATTGATCCGAATGTTAGAAAGTATTTAGATACGATAACTTCGTCACTTATGGCTGCTTTATATAAAATAAATTGAAGTGGTTGTTTTGTTTTAACAATTTGAATATTATATTTGCGAAAGAAGATACTGTAGTATTTTTAGTGTTTAAGTTTAATAAGAAGTCTTTTAAAGAAACTTATAGTAATAATAATGTTGATGAAAATGTAATTTAAATAGTTACATTGAGTCATGTAATACGACATAGTGGAGATAGTAACAATTTTTATGAGAATAATTCGTGATTATTGCAAAAGATGAAGTTAATTTAATTATTCAAAATTCTACTATGCCAGTGTGACTAATGGTAATGGGGCAGCTACTACTAATATTTCAATTGGCGATGGAGCTATTGTTAATGTTTTGAATATTAAGATTACAACTTCTAGTGATAGTTATGTAATTAGTTTAAATGATGTTGATGCTTCGAATTATGTTAATAGCGTAAGTACAAATTAGAATTTCATTTGAATATTTAAAATTTTAGGTAAAAAAACTATTGACAGTTTTTTTAAAATGTATTAATATTATTTGTGCAAGGAGAAATCCTTGCCTTGGTAATACCATAAACCCAACATTATTATCAAGAAAAAGTCATAGATTTCTATGGCTTTTTTCGTCGCTTGTTTTGATTTTAGTAGTACAAAAAAATGTGATAAGTATTTTAATTTTAAGATATTTATTGCTGTAAAATGTATATTGATCTTATTTTTATCCATAATAAGCTTTGAAAGGGTGATTTTATGGATGAAAATTTAGAGTTTTTAAATTATATACATGAGACAAGTGATATGGGTAAGGAAAGTGCTAAAAATATATTAAAGGAAATAGAAAATAAGGAATGCAAGATAAAACCTCTCTTAGAGGAACTTCATAAAAAATATGATGGTTTTGAAAAAGAAAGTGCTAAATTGCTTAAAAAATATGATGCTCCCGTTAAGAAAACTGGCATGATGGGTAAGGTTATGGCTTTTATGGGCATTAAAAAAGATGTTATGATGGATAATAGTGATGCGAATATTGCGGATATGCTTATTCAAGGTATTACTATGGGCAATTTAGAAATTACTAAGAGGATTGATAATTATGAAAAAGTTTTAGATAAAAAAATACTTAATTTAGGCAAGGAACTTTTGAATTTTGGAGAGGAATATTTGTTAAAACTAAAAAAATATCTTTAACTATCTTGAAATAAGTCAAAAATTTCTCTATAATGATATTTAGGAAAGTAGGGGAATTGAATATGAAACAAGAAAAAGATATTTTAAAGGATACTTCTAAAACTCCATGGTTTAAGAATAAGAATGTATGGATTGCTGTTTTGGCTGTTATTATTTTTGTTGTTGCTATTGCTTTAGTTTTAAATATGAATAGCAATAGTACTGGTGGTGGCGGTAAAGTTGATGGTAATCAGACTGTTGCTAATACGGCTTCTGATTTAATTAAAGAAGTTGAGTATGAAGGCATGAAGTTTGATAATATTTCTTTGATTACCGAGAAAGGCTATTCTACTTTTACTGCTAATGTCACAAATATTACTAGTGAGAATATTAATCAAGAACAAGTCAACATTGCTTTAAAAGATAAGGATGGTAATACTGTTATTAATTTAGTTGGTGTTATTGGTAATGAACTTAAGCCTAATGAGACTAGAACTATTACTGCTCAAGCTAAAATTGATACTAAAAATATTGTTTCAAAAGAAATTACTAAGTAAATTAAAACCACAGCTGTTTTGCCTGTGGTTTTTATAATGTTTCGATTTCGTTTTCACGTTTCCCTAAAAATTCTTCGTTTGATATTTCTTTTTGACTTTTAGCATCTAGTGCTGTTTTAGTTTCTTGAATAGCTTCTTTTAAATCTGAATTTGTAGAAGCATCATCATCTAATTCGATTAGTTTTAGTATTTCTTCAAACGTTGTATAACCTTCTACTACTTTTTGAAGTCCATCTTGAAGCATGGTGATAACTCCTGAATTGTATACCATATCTCTTATTTTTTCTTTAGACTCGTTATTGGCAATGGCGTCACGGATACTTTGGTTTATTCTAAGTACTTCGTGAATAGCAATTCTTCCTTTATATCCTTCATGACATTCGGCACATCCTTCAGTATCATATACTTCTTCAATGTCTTTTCCTAATACTGTTTTAAATATTGTTTTTTCATAAGGTGTTGTTTTTCTTTTTACTTTACATTTTGGACATAACTTTCTAGCTAATTTTTGTGATACAACTCCTTCTAGTGATGAGGCTAGCAAATATCTTTGAACATCCATATCGATAAGTCTTTCGATGGTGTTTAGTGAGTTATTTGTATGAATTGTTGAAAGTACTAAGTGTCCGGTGATTGATGCTCTTACGGCTATTTTAGCAGTTTCTGTATCACGGATTTCTCCTATCATGATGATGTTTGGGTCTTGCCTTAAGATTGAACGCAAGGCTGCAGCAAATGTTAAACCAATTTTACTATTTACTTGTACTTGATTTATTCCAGATATATCCATTTCTATTGGGTCTTCTACAGTGATTATGTTTGTGGTTGATCTATTTAAGTACTGAAGTATTGAATAAACGGTTGTTGATTTTCCTGAACCGGTTGCTCCGGTTACTAGTATTATTCCGTTTGGTATGTTAATCATATCAATTATTTTTTTATAATTTTCTTCACTGAATCCTAGTTCGGTTATTCCTGCCATACTTCTTGAATAGTCCAAAATACGGATAACTATTTTTTCACCGTTACTTACTGGAAGGCATGATACACGAAGGTCTAGGTCAATCCCTTGTAGATTTGTTTTGATTGCACCATCTTGTGGAAGTCTTGATTCTGTTATGTTCATTCTTGATATTGTTTTGATACGGGTTACTAAATAATCTTTGATTGAGTTTGGCACTTCTGTGTAATCTAGTAATATTCCGTCAATTCTTATTCTAACTAGTAGATGATCTTCGAATGGGTCAAAGTGAATATCACTTGCACCTTTTTTAGCGGCGTCGACTAAAATATCATTTACGATGTCAACAACGGGCATAAGCTCAAAATCGAATGTTTTTAGCATATAACATTTCTCCTTTTTATCTTTACTTAGGACTAGATTTTATCCTAAATGTATTATATAATATATTTAAGAGAATTACAATTTAAAAATAGTGAGAGGGGATAAATTATGTCAAACAATAGAGGCTTTTTACTTGCTGAGTCATTGGTTGTTTCAACTTTTGTTTTGACTGTTTTAATTTTTTTATTTGTCCAGTTTCAAAATTTAATGACGTCATTTAAAAATAGTTATAATTATAATAATGTGGAATCTATTTATGATTTAGGGGCGATGGAGTCTTATTTACTTAACGCACAGGATGAAAATAATACTTTAAGAAATCAACTTAACGGGAAGATGTATTTGATTATTTATGAAGAAGAAAATGAGAGTGGAACGTGCAACGATAATTTATCTTTGAAAGCAGAAAATAGAAGTTTTTGTGAGAAAATTGCTGATGCAACGCGCCTTAAAAAATTAATTTATACGGATTCTGATATTGATATTATTAAGGATTATTTGAATAAAAATGAGGATAGTAATATTGACGAATCGATGAAAGATTTTATTAATAAGATAAAAACGGTAAAGATTGATGGCAAGGGTAGACTTATTGGCGAGTTTAATGATGGCACGTTTGCAACCATTGCAATTGATAATACTAAAAAGGAAGTGTAGAATTATGAAGAATAACAAAGGTTTTACAGTTGTTGAACTACTTGCATCTTTTACTTTAACAATGATTGTTGTTGTACTTTTATTTGAAGTTGTTATTGATTTAAAAGATGTTTTTACAGTTACAACTGTTAAGACGGCCGTACAGAATAAAAATGCGATTATTTCTAAAGAGATTAATAGCTTAATTGATAAAAATGAAATTACGAATGTTGAAAAGATCGATGATCAATCTTATACAATTAACGGTAAACCGGTTATAATCGATTCTGGCAAAAGTTTGATTACGATTGATGGCCAAAAATATAATATGCCAGAGACGGTTACAATTAATTCTAAATCTTCTATGGGAAATTCTTGTTCAATGAAAGATGATGGCCTTTATGAATGCTATTTGAATTTACAAATGTATTTAGATAGTTCTAACTTAACACAGGCTTATAGGTATAATACGGTATTTTATTATTTGTCTGACAAAGGTTCTTCTGAAAATTCTTATGCGCCTATTATGATGAGTTTAGACAATTCTTATGCTTTTTGGCAAGATGAATATAGAAATAAAATTACAAGTATTAATGTTTTAACAACTAAGACTGTACCAAGTGATGCGGTAGCGTCATGGGATGTTTCTAATGAGAAAAATGAATCTGTTATGGCGTGGATTATGAATGATAATGGAAGTTATAAACTTTATATTGGTGGAGAAGGTAAGGTTTATACAAATACTAATGCAAAAAGTTTATTTGCTTCTTTTCCTAATTTAACTTCTGTTAGTTTAAAAGGACTTGATACTTCTAAAACTTCTGATATGGCTTCAATGTTTGCGTTTAACCCAGGTATTACTTCTTTAGATTTATCTGACTTTGATACTTCTAATGTTTTAGATATGGCTTCGATGTTTGAAGGAGATACTGGTTTAACTTCTATTAATTTATCTAGCTTTAACACAAAAAATGTTTTAAATATGCAAAGGATGTTTTATCTTTGTGAAAGTTTAAAATCGTTAGATGTTTCTAAGTTTGATACTAGAAAAGTTACAAATATGTCTTTGATGTTTGCTTCTTTAAAGAAAATTTCTAGTTTAGATGTTTCTAATTTTGATACTAGAAAAGCTTCAAGTTTAGCAAAAATGTTTGCAGATATGACTAATTTGGAAAATATTAATATTAAGTTTGCGGCAGAAAATGCTAGTGATCTTTCGGCAATGTTTTTAAATGACATTAAACTTAAGGAACTTGATTTAAATACATTTAAGACTTCTAAAGCAACTGACATGCATGAGATGTTTAAAGGGTGCTATGGCCTTGAAAGTTTATATGTTAATAATTTTGATACTGTTTATGTTAAAAATATGAATAGTATGTTTGATGGTATGGACAGCATTAAAAAACTTAATTTGTGTTCCTTTAATACACGTATGGTAAATGATATGTATCGTATGTTTGCGGATACTAAAAGTTTACTTACAATTAATGTTTCAGAAAATTTTGTTTATGATTCTGTAACTAATCATACTGATATGTTTACTGGAAGTAATATTAGCAAGGTTAATAAAACAAATAACTGTTTGAATGAAACTAAGAAGGACAATCCAGTTATTACGATAACAGGAACTAGTACTTCTAATTCTATTACAGTTAAATCTAGTGTTAAGTATGCAGATAGTGGTATTTTGAAATATGAATATTCTAAAGATGGCGGAAAGACTTACGAAACTTCTAACAGTGATACTTATGTCTTTAAAAATTTAGATACAAATAAGACTTATGAGGTTAAAACACGTGTTACTACAAAAAATGGCGGAGTTGGTGATTCTAATACACTTTATATTACTACCAAAAATTTAAGTGCTCCTACTTTTGATGAGAAAGGTGATACGGTTAAAACTGTTACGATTACTTATCCTTCTGGATGCGGAAGTACTTTTAAATGTTCTTATGTTAAAGATGGTGTAACTAAAGAAGTAACAAGTGACACTGTAAATGTTAAGTTTACGGACTCTGGTGTTATTACGGCGACAGTTAGTGATGGTAAAAACTCTGAAACTAGTAGTTATAATTTAAAGATTGGCAGAGTTATTACTTATGATTATAAGACTAACGGTGGTGATTCTGTAATCTTAGAAAAAGGCGTTACTGATGAGGATTCTTTAATTGATTTAACTGTTACATCTACTAAAAAAGATTATAAATTTGTTGGTTGGAATACGGATAAAAATGCACATAACGGATTATCTAGTTTAAGAGCTGGCAAGAGTAATATTACTTTATATGCTATTTATAGAAAAGAAGAGGTTATTAGAACGGTTACGTTTAAGCTTAATGGTGCTTCTTCTTTGACTGATGAAAATGGTATTTTGGTAAGTAGTAATGTTAAAAGAACATGTACAATACCTGCGGTTTATAATTTGGAAAAACAGGATACTTCATGTAGTATTACTTCTCCAGATATAAAGGCAAGTGCGAATACTCCAAATATAGTTGGGTTTAATACTTCTTCTTCTGCTACAAACAGTAGTTGGAGTACTTTATCTTTAAAAGAAATTAGCAGTGACACAATTTATTATGCAATTACAAGGGCACCATCTAAAATTTATATAGCTTCATTTAATGGTAATGGTGCCAGTTTATCTACTAGTAGTGCTAAATGTACGATTCCTGCTGCTTATAATGGAGCTAAACAAGATAAAACTTGTGCAGTTACGGCTCCTACAGTTACAAGAACGGGCTTTAACTTAGTTGGATTTAATATTTCTGCTGACAGTACAGTTAATAATGAGAATTATGATGTTAATAGTAAAAAACTTTTGATTGATAATAATTCTAATTGGTATGCAATTACTAGTAAAACTGTTAGAATTGATTTTAATTTAAATAATGCGTATTCTTTAACTAACGAAACAGGTGTTTCGGTTAAAAGTAATGTTCAAAGAGTTTGTAACATTTATAATTCAAATACTACATGCTCTGTTATAAGCCCTTTGGTCAATGCAGGATCTAATTATAGTGTGGTTGGTTTTAATAATTCTTCAACCGCTAAAACGAGTGTATGGAACCAAAATACATCAAAAGAGGTTTCTGCTAATACTGTTTATTATGCGATTATACGTAATGATACCCCTTTAGTTGCTGTATTTAATGGTAATGGGGCAACAGTTTCTATGGAAAATGTTTCGTGTTATAAGTATAATTCTGAGACAAGTTGCTCTATTAAAACGCCTTCTATTGTAAGAAGTGGTTTTGAAATTGTTGGCTTTGATTTGTCTGATGATTCTCACAGTGCTACATATAAACCACTTAATAATTTAGATATATCTTCTGATATGAGTTTTTATGCAATTACTAAAAAGACTGTTACGGCTAACTTTAGTAAGGATAGTAATACAAGTCTGCTTGGGAAAACTTCTTTAACTTGTGATATTTGGAATAATAGACAGAGCTGTGATATTACTTTGCCTACAATTACTCCAAAGGCAGGATATACTGCTTTAGGTTATTTTATTGGTAATGAAGATGTTGGTACTTTAGCTTCTACTGTGGTTAAATTATCAGACGATGTTAGTTATGTTGCTAAATCTGCTGATAAAACTGCTCCTGATAATTTAAAAATTACTAATTCTTCTAATGGTGCTTGGACAAATTCAAATGTTAAAGTTACAATAACTGCTCATGAAGAGGGAAGCGGTATTGATAGATACGAATGGTATGAAAATGGTGCTTGGACAACAAGCGATTTAACTACTTCTAATGGTGCTGGTACAATTACATTTACAGCTAATCGTGATGAAAATATTAAATTTAGATGTATTGATAAAGCTGGTAATATTTCAGAAGAGATTACTACAAGAGTAA
>CAKPAT010000048.1 GCA_934133155.1 uncultured Bacilli bacterium | reverse complement strand
ATTTAAAAGATTTAATAGAAGAAGTAACTGAAAGAAAAGTAAAAGAAATAATTTCAGTAGAAACTGAAAAGGAAAGTTTTGAACATCCAGTTGATATTAAAAATAAAGTAATGGATGTTTATGTGGAATTTATAGATGGTAAAGCTAATATAGAGATAAATTCTGGTATGAATGATATTATTAGAAAAAGGAATTTTATATACTTTACTAATATGTATATTTCTGAGATTAAAAGAGGAGGAAGCTATAAAGGTAAAAAGGATTATTATCAGATAAATTTATCTTGGAAATTATCTGATGAATGGCCACTTAAAGACGTGTATGAAATGAGGGGACGAAAATATAGAAAACTTTTAGTTAAAGATTTTCAAATTTATGAATGCAATATGGAAAAATACCGTAAAATTGTGGTATGCTAAAAACAGTGAGGAAATCAAAAAGAAAAGGTTTTTAGTAGCTTTAGATTTGCCTTTAGAAGATTTAAAAGAAATGGTTAAAGGTGATGCACGTATGCAAGAGTTTAAAGATAATATGGAGAGATTAAATCAAGATGATGATGTAATTAATTTTTTACATACTGAGGAGGATTGGAGAAAACTTGATAGGGAAATTAGAGAAGAAGAATTAGAAGAAGCTCGTGAAAAGGCTAGAAAAGAAGCTAGAAAAGATGAAAAAATGAAAGGCAAAATAGAAGTTGCCAAAAAATGTTTGTCAAAAAATATGGATATTAATCTTATAACGGAATTAACGGGTTTAACAGAAAAAGAAGTATTAAGCCTTAAAAATTAAATTTAAAAAAAGGATTATTGTAACTAGTACAGTAGTCTTTTATTTTGATATAATTATTTAAAGTGGGTGATAAAGTTGTTTATTGATGTTTTGGTTGAGATTAACAGTTTGGATAAAACTTTTACTTATAGATGTGAAAGTGCTGTTTCTTGCGGTATGAGAGTGCTTGTCCCTTTTGGTAAAAGAGTTTTGGAAGGTTTTGTTTTAAAGGTTTATGATACGGGTGATTTTGATTATGAAGTAAAGAATGTTATTAAAGTTATTGATAATTATCCGGTTATTAATGAGGAGATGTTTTTACTTGGTGATTATATTAGTAAGAAAACTTTATCTTCTAAAATTCAAGTTTATCAAGCGATGTTACCTAAGGCTTTAAAAGCTAAAAATAATGTTCAAGTAAATAAAAAGTATGATTTATATGTTAGGGTTATAAATGATGGAGATTTAACTGATAAGCAAAGAGAGATTTATAATTATGTTAAGAAAAAAGGTTTTGTTTTAAAAAGTGATGTTTCTAAAATTTCTAGTTTTATTTGTAATAAACTTATTAAAATGGGAATTTTAGAGGTTTTTAAAAAGGAAGTTTATAGAATTAACGATGATTATGTTATTTCAAAAAATGATTTTGATTTAACTTTAGATCAAAAAAATGCTTTAGAATGTATAGATTTATCTAAGTTTTTTCCTTATTTAATTCATGGTGTTACTGGTAGTGGTAAGACGCTTGTTTATATTAAGCTTATTGAAGGTGTTTTAAAGGAAGGAAAAACAGCTATTTTACTTGTTCCAGAAATTAGTTTGACGGCTCAAACTTTAAGTGCTTTTAGGTCTTATTTTGGTAAAAAGGTGGCTATTTTACATAGTGGCCTTTCAGATGGTGAAAAATATGATGAGTGGAGAAAGATTGAAAGAGGCGGGGTTTCGATTGCGATTGGAGCAAGAAGTGCTGTTTTTGCACCTTTTACTAATTTAGGTATTGTGATTATTGATGAGGAACATTCTGATACTTATAAACAGGAAAATGTTCCTAGATATGATGCGATTATGGTAGCTTTATGGAGATGTAAATATTATAATATACCTTTGGTTTTAGGTAGTGCGACGCCTTCTGTTATTAGTTATACTAGGGCTTGTGTTGGTATTTATAAATTGATTAATATGAAAAATAGGGTTAATAATATGCCACCTAAGGTTGATTTGATTGATATGAAAGATGAGTTTAAAAAAGGTAATAGGGTTATTTCTTCTACTTTAAAAGATAAAATTAATGATAGACTTTCAAAGGGACAGCAGGTGATTATTTTACTTAATAGAAGGGGGTTTTCGACGGTTATTACTTGTCATGATTGTGGGTTTGTTCATAAATGCCCTAACTGTGATATTCCGCTTACTTACCATAAAAAAAATAACAGTATGAGGTGTCATTACTGTGGTTATACTTCTTTCAAGTTTAATGTATGTCCTAAGTGTAAGAGTAAAAATATTGATAGTTTAGGCATGGGTACAGAAAAATTAGAAGAGATTATTAAAGAAATGTTTTTGAATGCTAAAACTATTCGTATGGATGTAGATACGACTAGAACTAAAGGGGCTCATGATAAGATTATTAAAGATTTTAAAGATTTTAAGTATAATGTTTTAATTGGTACGCAGATGATTGCAAAAGGTCTTGATTTTCCTAATGTTACTTTAGTTGGGGTTATTAATGGGGATGCTTCTTTAAATGTTCCAGATTTTCGTAGTAGTGAAAGAACTTTTGATTTGTTAAGTCAAGTTGCTGGTAGAGCTGGAAGAGGTGATTTAGCTGGTGATGTGGTTATTCAAGGATTTAATGTTAATCATTATAGTATTGTTGCAGCAATGAATGAAAATTATGACTTATTTTATAAAGAGGAAATGAAAATCAGGAAAGCCTTATCTTATCCGCCTTATTTTAATTTGTGTTTAATTAAACTTAGTTTTAAAGATAGTGAAGTACTTGAAAAGGAAGCTTTAAAAGTTTTAAATTATCTTAAGAAAAATTTAAATAATACTATTTTAGGTCCAACTTTTTGCACTATTCCAAGAGTAAACAATGTTTATTTTATGCAGATTATTATTAAATATAAAAATACAAGTGATATTAGAGATAGTCTTTTATTTTTAAAGGAGAGGTATTTTAACAGTAAAGTTAGATTGGATATTGATTTAAATCCTTTTAAGATATAAAAAAATGTGCTAGAATGTATAAGGAAAGGTGTTGGTTAAATGGATTTTAGTCAGATTGAAGTTAAGAAAGATCCGGTTATTATTTTTATGGGTACACCAGAATTTAGTGTTCCTGTTTTGGAAGGTTTACTTAGTAAATATAAGGTTAGAATGGTTGTTTCTCAGCCAGATAAACCTTCTGGAAGGCATGGTATAGTTAAACCAACTCCTTTAAAAGAGGTGGCTTTAAAACATGACATTTTATGTTTACAACCTTCTAAAATTTCTTCTATTTTACAAGATATTAATGTTTTAGAACCTGATTTGATAATTACGTGTGCTTACGGTCAAATTTTACCATCTGAACTTTTAGTTATTCCAAAACTTGGATGTATCAATGTTCATGCTTCGTTACTACCTAAGCTTCGTGGCGGTGCGCCTATACATCATGCGATTATTGATGGATATGAAAAAACTGGTGTAACTATTATGTATATGTCTAAAGAGATGGATAAAGGGGATATTATTAGTCAAAGGGAAATTCCTATTTTACCTTCTGATACGGTTTCTTCTTTGCATGATAAGCTTTCTATTTTGGGGCGTGATTTACTTTTGGAGACTTTGCCAAGTATTTTGTCATCTTCAAATGATAGAATACCGCAAAATGAAGATGAAGCTACTTATGGATTTAATATTTCTAAAGATGATGAAAAAATTTCTTTTGATAAAAGTAAAAGGCAAGTTGTTAATCAAGTAAGAGGACTTAACTGTTTTCCTGGTGCTTTTTGCCTTTTGGATGGTAATGTATTAAAGGTTTTCTCTTGCAGGCGTGGGGATGGCGTTTATAATAATGCTTTACCTGGTGAAATTGTTTCTATTTATGATGATGGTTTTGGTGTGTGTGTTTCTAATGGTGAGGTTGTTTTTACAGAAGTTCAACCTGCAGGCAAGAGGAAAATGAGTGCTAGAGATTTTATTAATGGTTATAAAGGTGTTTTGAAAGGTAAAATTTTAAGATAATGTTTAAAAAATTAAGGGAAAATCCTTATTATTTAAAGTTTAAGGAACTTTACAAAAATCCTAAAACACGTTCACTTATTTCTTTATTTCTTTGGTTCATATTTTTTCTTTTAGTTATTTTGTTTTTAAGAGGTATGAACTCTAATAATGTTACTACTACTAAAGAAACTACTACTGTAAGCTACGAATTTACTTATGAAAATGATTATTCTAAGGTTTTTGGGGAATGTTTTAATAATAGATATTTAATTTTTAAGGACGATAGGTATTATTATAATGGTAATTTTTATTTAATTGATGGTGATAAAGCTACTTTAAGTGATTTTAATATGACTTTTATAACACCTTCAATGATTGATAATTTGATTAGTGGTATTTCTTTAGATGGTGATAAGTATATTATTCCTTTAGATAGATTTATATCACTTTATGATGTGGATACAGTCTTTGATTTATCTTCAGCTATGCAGTATAATGTGATTATGTATGTGACTTCTTCAGGTTATGCGTTTGATTTAAGTAATTATTATTTGTTTAAAGGACTATCTAATCAAGGTATTTTAAAAGTTAGTTTTTATAATAAAAATGAATTAAGTGATTTTTCTTTAGAATATGAGAGAATGATTGAGGGGTGATTTTTGAATGGAGATTTCTGTTTTTGTTTTTATTTTAGCAATATTTGCGATTATATTTTTCTTTAAAAGTTTTTACGCTTTTGTTTATTTTATTGTAGCAACAGATATATTTTTAAGAATTGTTACATATTTAAAGATGAATATTTTAAGGGATGACGCATTTGGCTTTTTATCAGCTATACCATCTGATGTTCCATCAATTATCAATGGTTTTGATTTAGGAATGTTTAATGATATTTTGATGGCATTTTATATTGTTGTTTATATTGTGTTTGAAGTTCTTTTGATTACTAAGTTTGTTAGTAAGAAATTTTAAGGAGTAAGTGTTATGGATAAGGATTTATATAGTAAAATTGTGATGGCTTTTGGAAATACTTATTTTAAGTATGGACTGCCAGCATATGAGACATTTGTAAAACAAATTACAAATGCATCAGCTGATTTTAATATTGTTACTAGAGATAATGGCAATAGAGATTTTATAAATTCTCTTGATAGAAATTTGGTTAAGCAAGCTATTTTGTCTTCTGGTTTTTATAATTCTCTTAAAAATTATTATGTTACACTTTATGATTTGTGTAATTTTAGTAAACATTCGGTTGGGAGTGTAGTTGATTTTAAAAATGATTTTTATGGAGCTATTTCTATAGAGGAGCAGATGAATGTTTTTAATGATGCTTTAAAGGGCAAATATGAAAAGGCTTCGGAAGATGATTTATTTAATATAATACATGGTAAAATGGAGGAAAAACATGTAGAAGCTTTTAAAGATGTTTTTCGTGAAATTCAAATACCTTTAGTTGATAAGCCGCTTTTTGAAAAAAAATTTGAAGATGAAATAACCCCTGTATCTATAGATTATACAGCTGAAGAGGATGATTTTTATAATGGTCAAAATAAATTAATGTCAGATAACTGGGTAGAGAAGAAACGTGAAGCTGTTCAAAATATAAAGAATATAGGCCCTTTAAATAAAAAAAGAGCTGAGCGTCTTCAAAAACTAGAATTTTTGATAAGTATTTATGAAAATGGTAATGAAGAAATTCGTCAGTTTATTGTGTTTAATGGGGATAAGTACCTTATTGCAACAAGTGATGCGATTTATAATGGTGTTACTAAGTCTAACTCTGAATTTATTGAAGATTTTTATGATTATTTGAAAAAATTAATGAGCAGTAAAACTAATAAACAAATAAAGGATGAATGGCTTTTAGATAAACAAGATGCAATTAAAAGGATTCAAAATAATACGCCTTTAAATCCACTAAAAAAAAATCGTATAGATAAGCTTAATAAATTAGTAGATGCTTATTCAAATGGTGATGATAGTTTGCAAAAATTTATTAAACAAAATGGTGATAAATACTTGCAAGATACTGCTTTAGCATTTAATGGTAATGTTTCTTTGGAGCAAGCTGATTTTATTAAATTTTTTGAAGATACGGTTAGTGGTAAAGTGCAAGCTTTAGAAACCGATGATGAGTATCTTTTGGAGAGAAAGCATGATTATTTAACTATTTTAAATAATTTTAAAGGTGATAAAGAAGATACTTTAAAAAGCTCTTTACTTCAAAAAAACTTTGATATAATTGATATTTATTCAAATGGAAATTTAGAAGTAAAGGATGCGGTTAGACAAACGGGCACGGATTATTTAGAACTTTTAAGTGATATAAAAGATGAATTTCTTTCTAAACAAATAAGTGATTATAAAAAAGTTTTTAAAAGCTTAAAAAATGGTGAAAATATTCCTTTAAAGCTTGAATATTTAAATAAGAAAAAACAATTTATTAATGTCTATAAAAACAGTGATGAACTTGAAAGACTTGCTTTAAGTATGTATGGCGAAGAGGAAAGCGAAAAAATTAAAAGTAGATAATTTAAGCATAGTATTTTATGGTACTATGTTTTTATGTATTACAAATGGCACAATATTTTGTATTGCAATTAATTAATGCGTATGATATAAATGTAATAGATAAAAATAAATAGTAGGGTGATTTTAATATGCGTAATAAAAATATAGTAATAATTGGACTTTTATGTCTTTTAGTAATAATGGCAGTAGGATATTCAGCATTTTCTTCTAAACTGAATATAAACTCTTCTTCTTCTATTACAGGTAATTTTAAAGTTAGAATAACAAATCTAACTTATAAAAATATAGTAGGCTCTGCTTTAGATAAAAATGATGTAACAAACTTTACTGATGATACAGCAACGTTTGCGACTACTTTTGAAAGTCCAGGGGATTCAATAACATACGAAGTAACTGTATCAAATGAAGGTAACTTACCAGCTCTTTTAAAAACAATATCTAAAACAAATAATTTAAATGATGCGATAGAGTTTTCAGTATCAGATTTTACAAGTGGACCAGTACTTAATGCAGGAGATGATACAACATTTACAGTAACAGTATCATTTAAATCTTCAGTCACAACTCAGCCAAAAGATTTAACCTCTTCAATAACAGTAGATTTAGATTATGTACAGGCGTCATCTCCTACAGCAAGTTATCAAACATATATAGTTAATTATGATTATGAAACAAATGGGGGAAATAATGCTTCTATTTATCAAATGAATGTACCAAATGGAGATGAAGCGGATTTAAAAGTAAATTCAGCAAAAAAAAATTATGAATTTATTGGCTGGAATACGAATAAAAACGCTAAAGAAGCACTTTCTACATTAAAAATAAATAGTGATACGACCTTATATGCCATATATAAAAAAGCCCTTACAGTAACATATGAAAAGGATGAAAATATCACAAGTTTAGGGAAAACAACTGATTCTTGTGATATTTATAACAATGAAAAATCGTGCACTATAACATTACCAAATATAACAGTAAATAAAGATTATGATGTAGCAGGATTTTATAATGATGCAGTTTATATAGGTGGAATAAATGGAAAATATGCATTAACTGATAATATAACATTATTGGCAAAATCAAAAGAACCAATACCTTATATGATGGCAAGAGATACATCTAAAGCATTTTGGCAATCTGATTATAAAGATAAAATATCAACAGTAGATGTACTTACAAATAAAGATGTACCTGATATAGCAGTAGCGTCATGGGATGTATCAGATAAACAAAATAAATCAGTAATGGCATGGATTATAAATGATTCAAATAATCAAGGTATGTATAAGCTTTATATAGGTGGTAAAGGTATAGTTTATGCAAATGAAGATTCTTCTTATTTATTTACTGGAAAGGATTCTAGTTTTAATAAAGTAACTGAAATTAATTTAGGAAATTTAGATACATCAAAAGTAACTAATATGTATTCTATGTTTAGAAATTGCAGCAGTTTAATAAACTTAGATTTAAGTACTTTTGATACATCAAATGTTATTAAAATGACAGGTATGTTTTCTGGATGTAGTAGTTTAATCAGTTTAGATATTAGTAAATTTAATACATCAAATGTTACTGATATGACAGCAATGTTTCAATTATGTAGTGGTTTGATTAGCTTAGATTTAAATAATTTTGGTACATCGAATGTTGTTAATATGAGTTATATGTTTAATCAATGTAGCCGTTTGACTAGTTTAAGCGTCAATAATTTTAATACCTCAAATGTTACTAACATGCGTTTTATGTTTAACAAATGTAGTAGTTTAACTAATTTAGACATTAGTAAATTTGATACTTCAAATGTGACAAATATGTACGAAATGTTTAATCGATGCAGTAGTTTAACTAGTTTAGATTTAAGCAATTTTGATACTTCAAAAGTTACTGATATGTGTATGATGTTTCAATTATGTAGTGGTTTGATTAGCTTAGACGTCAGTAAATTTGATACCTCAAAAGTAACAGATATGAGGTGGATGTTTAGTGACTGTGTTGGTTTAACAAATTTAAATGTTAGTAATTTTAATACATCAAATGTGACAAATATGTATGCAATGTTTAATCGATGCAGTAGTTTAACCAGTTTAGATGTCAGTAAATTTGATACTTCAAAAGTAACTGATATGAGTTATATGTTTAATCAATGTAGTAGCTTAATCAGTTTAGATGTCAGTAAATTTGATATATCAAATGTTACTAATGTGACAGTAATGTTTCAAGGATGCAGTAGTTTAACAAGTTTAGATGTTAGTAAATTTGACACTTCAAAAGTAGCAAATATGAGTTGGATGTTTTATGGTTGTAGCGGTTTAACAAGTTTAGATGTCAGTAATTTTGATACATCAAAAGTTACTGATATGCGTTCTGTTTTTGATCAATGTAGTGGTTTAACAAGTTTAGATGTCAGTAATTTTGACACCTCAAAAGTTACTGATATGCTAGGAATGTTTAATCAATGCAGTAGTTTAACTAGTTTAGATGTCAGTAAATTTGATACATCAAACGTGACAAATATGTATGCAATGTTTAATCAATGCAGTAGTTTAACTAGTTTAGATGTCAGTAATTTTGATACATCAAAAGTAACTAATATGAGTTATATGTTTAACAAATGCAGTAGTTTAACCAGCTTAAATGTCAGTAAATTTGACACTTCAAAAGTAACTAATATGCGTGTTATGTTTAGTGAATGTGGTAGTTTAACTAGTTTAGATTTAAGTAAATTTGATACTTCAAAAGTAACTGATATGCATTATATGTTTTATGGACTTAGTTTAAATAAGTTAAATTTGTGTTCATTTGATACTTCTAAGGTTACCAATATGTCAAATATGTTTCAAAATAATAATGCTCTTAAAGTAGTCTATGTAAGTAATAAATGGAATATGGATAGTGTTACAAATAAAACAGATATGTTTACAAATAGTGGTGTAACTGATGT
>CAKPAT010000047.1 GCA_934133155.1 uncultured Bacilli bacterium | reverse complement strand
TGAAACTGTATAAACAATTTCTTTTCCATCTTTAAATTTATCTAAATTAGTAAATTCATATTTCCAGTTATCTTTAGTACTTACCTCTTTAGTAGAAACTACTTTTCCATCAGCAAGTAATTTAACTGTAATTTTTTCTGGTCTTACACCATCTTGATTATTATTATCGTTCCAAGTCTTAACGCCTTTAACACTTGTTTTAATAATTTCATGTGTATTAGTTATATTAAAGCCATCATAACTAACTTCATAACTATCTACATTATCTTCTGAAACTGTATAAACAATTTCTTTTCCATCTTTAAATTTATCTAAATTAGTAAATTCATATTTCCAGTTATCTTTAGCACTTACCTCTTTAGTAGAAACTACTTTTCCATCAGCAAGTAACTTAACTGTAATTTTTTCTGGTCTTAAACCATCTTGATTATTATTATCATCCCAAGTTTTATAACCTTTAACACTTGTTTTAATAACCTTGTGTGTATTAATTATATTAAAGCCATCATAACTAGCTTCATATCCATTTACAGAATCTTCTGAAACAGTATAATTTATTAAATAATCATTATCATTTTCATGACCTGATTGATATTTATATAAATTATCAAAACTGTAACTCCAGTTATCCTTAGCACTTACCGTTTTAGTAGAAATTACCTTACCATCAGCAAGTAACTTAACATTAATATCATCTGGTCTTACACCATCTTGATCATCATTATCTACCCAAGTCTTAGTACCACTAACACTAACTTTAGCCTTAGGATTAATTGTAATAGTAACTTTAGAAGTATTACTATAAACACTGTCTAAAATACCATTAGTAGTAACATTAGTAGTTATACTATAATCAAAATCTACGCTGCCAGTAACACCATCTTCAGGTGTAAATATAAACTCACCATCATTACTAATAGAAAGCGTGCCATAAAATTTGCCATCCTTAGAAAGACTATAAGTACCATCATTATTTAAAATAACGTCAGGACTTTCTTTAATGACTAAAATATCAGAAACTATAATCTCATCAGTTGTATTTTCTTTATCAGTCTCCGTAATTTTATTCAAATCATTATCAAAAATATTTCCTTTAATAACCTCATTTTCAAAGCCAGTATAACTATCATCATTAGTTATAATTGGGACCTCAGTAACAGGTTTATTAAAATCAATACTAATGTTTTTCTTACCATCATAAGCTGGATTAGCTTCATCAACAGTGGTATCTAAAGTAGCCTTAGTATTAGTATACATAGAGCCATGATAATTATCATCAGCCTTAACTTCATAAGAAAGCCTGTAACTCTTATCAACCTTAATCGTACCAACATTCCACTTAAGTGTTGTTGTACCATCAGAATTAAAAGTTATAACAACACCTTTCGCTTGAAGCTCTTTGATAGCCTCATCAGTAAGCTTAAAAGTACTTGGTATAATGTCAGTAACTACACTATCTCTACCAATTACTTCAATAGTTTGAAGAAGTATCTTTTCAAATTTCTCCGTAAGCTCAGCCTCAGATAAAACCTCATAGTTCCTATACATAGGACTATCTTGTTCCGGATTAACCTTCTTCAAAATTGATGCAGCAGCATCTTCTTTACCAAGTGTAATTGTATACACATCAGCGTCAGAATAACTTGATTTTAAAGAGTCAAGCTCCTCTTTTGCAGCATCCGATGGCCTCTTGCTATAGCAACCATTCCAATCACAATAATATCTAACAGCACTGTCATCACTTCCAGTACCATATCTATGACCATCATAATTGAAATAAGTTGGAACACCATCAGTTAAAATCACAACTAACTTCTTAGAATCACTACGGCCTTTGCCAAGTAATTCTTTTGCTTTTGCAATACCAGCTTGTAAATTAGTTCCGCCATCAGCATTATACTTATTATCAATAAAATTCAAAGCTGTAGTTTCATTATTAGTTAAATCTTGAGTTTCCTTAATACCAGTACCGTAAACAACAAAACCAATATTAACGTCATAAGTATCTTTAAGCAAACTATTAACAAATATTTTTGCCGATGTCTTAGCCGATGTTAATCGACTTTCGCTAGAACTATTATAATTTCCATAAGCATCTTTACTCATACTACCAGAGCCATCTAAAACCAAAACAACATCAAGTTTTTGACTAGCCATATAACTATTAGCATTAATATCTAAAGTTACAGTAGATGTTCTTCCAGTATCACTGACTCTTGTCGCTGTCTTATTTAGGTTTATCTTACCAGGATCACCTGCTGCAATAGTGACAGTAAAAAGACCTAAAACAGCAAAGCATAAAGTTCCAATAAGGAATTTAAAACGCTTTAAACCATCTCTCACGACTTTTCTCCTCCTACCATGATTTCATCCAAAATCATGGCTACTATTCTAATTTAACAAATGTAAAATGTCAAGATAAATTTAAACAAAAATTAAAATAGCTTTATGCTTAAAATTTAAGGATCAAATAATCCTCAATCTAATATATGCTAAAAAAGAAAAAAAGATCAAAAAAAAATAAGGAAAACCTTATTTCATAAATTCCATAACAATGCAAATAACAAAGAAAATAGCTCCTAAAGCAGCAGTTAAACGAGTAATAAAAAGTTCCCCGCCTCTTTCCTTTCTGCTTGCAAAAAGTTCATCATTTCCGCCCATAATACTACTAGAAGCACTAACAGCCTTGCCACTTTGTAAAATAACAATAGCAATTAAAAATATAGAAACAATAATCAAAAATACCTTCATAACACTCCTCCTGTTCTAAATCAATCCTCTTTAATGTGAATTAAACCTTTATTTATTTCTTCTAAAGCTTTACCAATACTTTTAGCAGACTTATAATCACTTTCTTTCATTTGAAAATGACCATTCATGTCCATATCCTTGGCTCTTTGAGCCACAATATTCACAAGTAAATACTTTGAACCAATTTTTTGTAAAATAGAATCAATTGATGGATAAATCATGTAACCACACTCCTACAAACAATATTATACTTTTTTAATAAAATTTGCAAGACTTACTGAATGATTTCTTTAATTAAAACGCATTCTCTCTTCTCGTCTCCTAAAACAAAGCAGTCCAAAACCGAAGAAGAAGAAATATTTTTATCCTCATAGTAAACAGTAGCTAAGCTTTCCGAAACCTCACAAAAGTCGCCAACTTTTTTATGCAAAACAATACCAACACGTGGATTAATCACATCATCTTCCGTAAGTCTTCCAGCACCTAAAGACCTCGCAAGCTTTCCCAAACATAAAGCATCGATATCCATAACATAACCAGAATTCAAAGACAAAACCTCAAAAGAATTAGCAGAAATCAAAACCTCATCACTAAAAGCTCCTTGTGCATGAATCCATTCCAAAAATTTCGCATAAGCCTTACCATTATTAAGATTATTTGAAACCATTTTGTAAGCTTCTTCCAAAGAGACATCTAAAGATAAACTAACCATAATACCGCCAAGTTTAACAACAAGTTCCACTAAATCAGAAGGTCCATGCCCCTTCAAAGTGTCTATAGCTTCTTTAACTTCAACCGCATTACCAATAGCAAAACCTAAAGGTTCATTCATATCCGTCAAAACACAAACAACTTTTTTGTCATAATGTTTACCAATATCCACCATCAAATGGCCAAGTTCTCTAGCAGAAGTAATATCCTCAACTAAAGCCCCTTCTCCAACCTTCAAATCAATAACAATATTAGAAGCTCCACTAGCAATTTTCTTGCTCATAACACTAGACGCAATTAAAGGAACAGAATCCACCGTACCTGTAACATCACGAAGTGCATAAATCTTCTTATCAGCCGGGACTAAATTTCCCATCTGTCCAACTAAAGCAATACCAATTTCACTAACCTGATTTTTAAATTCATCCAAGCTCATCTTCGTCCTAAATCCATCAATAGCCTCTAGCTTATCAATCGTGCCACCGGTGTGACCCAAACCACGTCCGCTCATTTTAGCAACCTTCACTCCTAAAGAAGCCACTAAAGGAGCAAGAACAAGTGTCGTCTTATCACCAACACCACCAGTAGAATGCTTATCAGAAACAGGAAAATCAAAAGAAATTCTATCACCACTATTAAGCATTACATCAGTTAAATCAAAAACCTCAGAAGAAGAAAGGCCCAAAAGATCGATCTCCGTCAAAAAAGATGACATCTGATAATCTTTAATCTCACCGCTTAAAAAACCATCAACCGCAAACTGAAACTCCTCTTTAGAAATATTCAATTTTTTTTCTTTCTTATCAATAATATCTAGTATATTCATAAATTATCACCACCATAATTTTATACAAAAAATAAATACCAATCAAGGTATTATTTCATTTTTTTATCAATAAGTTTTACGCACCTAACAGGATCAGCATAAATCCTCTCGTAAAGATCCGGATACTTTTTAAATTCATTAATTATTTCTAAATCTTTTTTAGCAACACGCACAGAATAAGTACTGCCTTCAGACACATAGCTAATCTCTTGATCTAGACCAAGTAAAACGGCTGGCGAAACATTTAAAATTTCCGCAATTTTCATAAATTTATCAAGTTGAGGACTGCGTTTACCGCTTTCATACCAGCAAACAGCAACCCTAGAAACACCAAGCATAGTTGCCAAATCATTCTGAGACATCCCCATATTACATCTAGCTTTTTTAATCTCCTGACCTAACATTAACCATCACATCTTTCCCAAAATCACTAGCATTATAACAAGTTTAAAAATAAAAATGTTGTTAATTAACAATTAGTTACCCTATTTTTTAGGAAAAAGTTTATCAAAATTAACATCAATAATTTGAACAAATCTTAAAGGGTTAATATAAAATTTTTCATAAATACGTCTATTTGATTTAATAGCCAAAAGAATATCAATATCCTTAGCAGAAATCCTGCATCTACCATAATTAGAATTATCACAAACAGCCTCCACTTCCCTCCCCAAAGCCTCATCAGCTGTTAAATTAAATAAATCAAGTAACATCAAAAAAGTATTCAAGCGAGGTAATCTTTTACCACTTTCATATTGTGAAATTTCAGAAGTTTTAACATTTAAAGCTCTAGCCACATCTTCCTGCGTCATGCCTTTTTCCTTACGAACTTTCTTAATTACTTGACCAAACATTCACACCACGTTACCTTCCACTTGCCAAAATTATAGCAACTTTTAAAATAACATTCACCAAACTTAACAATAAGTTATCATTACGCTTGAAATTAACTTAAAGTTAATATATAATACATTTGGAGGAAAATCTTATGAATAAATTGAAAGAAATTAGAATGAAAAACAAATACTCATGTCAAAAAATGGCAGAAAGTCTAAACATCAGTAAACCATTTTATTGGCAACTTGAAAACCAAAAAAGAAAACTATCATACGTAATGGCTGTAAAAATAGCCAAAATATTCAAAATGAAACCAGATGAAATATTTTATCAAGAATTCAAAAATAAGGCCTAAGCCTTATTTTTCGTTGATAAGAGAGTCACCTTATCAGCAACAACCTCAGTTAAATACTTAGTTCCATCTTCACTTTCATAGTGAAAATTTTGTAAACGGCCCTTAACGCCAACTAAATCGCCTTTTTTACAGTAATCTGTAGTATTTTGTGCAATAGCTTGCCATAGCTTACAGCCAATAAAATCAGTTTCATACTCACCCTCAGAATTCTTATAGCTCCTTGGGACAGCTAAAACAATCTTACTAACTTTTTTGCCAGACTCCGTTTGAAAAAGTTCAGGATCACTAACAAGCCTACCAACCAAAATAATCTGATTTAACATATAACCCTCCTTTCCGAAAGGTACTATACATGATAAAAAAGCTAAACGCAAACAGCACTTTCAAAGATTTCAAGTATAAAAATAAACAAAAAATTCAAATTCATCTATACAAATTTCAAAAATTTGAAAAAATTAAAATGAAAAAAAATAAAAACTGAAGTTATTTACAATTTAGTAAAACTTCAGTTTTTTTCGCTTTTCCATTTTTATAATTCACAAAAACAGTCGCACTAGTCTTTTCCTCATCACATCCATCAAAACCAGCTAAATCATAATTTTCATCTGTATCTTTAAGCATTTTTAAAGTAATCTTATACATAGATTTACTATCATTCACACTAACATACTTGTCAAAATAAGAAATAGCCGCCTCAGAAATCTTAGAAGAAAGTTCATCATTTTCCTTTTTATCATTAAAGTAATAAACAGTTCCAACACTAGCACAAACAGCCACTAATACCAAAACAATAATAACCTTTTTCATATATCCCCCTAAAAATAATTTTTAAGCAAGGCGTTAAGCTCCACTGCATATTCCATTGGCAAATTTTCCCTAAACTCATCGATAAAGCCAATAATCAAAAGTTCTTTCGCCTTATCTTCATCAAGCCCGCGACTCATCAAATAAAATAGCTTCTCAAAATCAAGTTTAGAAACAGTCGCCTCATGTTCCAAATAAGAAGAAGAATTAGCCACAATATTCTTAGGAATAGTATCACTTTTAGAAACATCATCAAGAATAATTGTATCACATTTCACAATGCTTTTAGACTCCAACGCATCTTTATCAATATAAACAGTTCCACGGTAATTTGCAGTACCACCTTTAGCCGCAATAGACTTACTTATAATATTACTAACAGTATGTGGAGCTAAATGAATCATTTTAGCTCCAGCATCTTGAATTTGCATGCCAGAAGCCACCGCAATAGAAATACAATTGCCTTTAGCACCATCACCATTCAAAATACAAGAAGGATATTTCATATTAACCTTAGAACCAATATTACCATCAATCCATTCCATAAGGCCACCTTCTTCAACAATCGCCCTCTTAGTAACTAAATTATAAATATTATCAGCCCAGTTTTGAATAGTCGTATAACGGCAACTAGCATTCTTCTCAACAAATATTTCTACTACAGCCGCATGCAAAGAACTAGAAGTATGATAAGTAGCCGTACAGCCCTCCATATAATGAATATGACTATCTTCAGAAACAATAATCAAAGTTCTTTCAAACTGTCCCATATTCCTTGTATCAATCCTAAAATAGCTCTGCAAAGGCCTATCAATAGTCACGTGGGGAGGAACATAAATAAAAGTTCCACCACTCCAAACCGCACCATTTAAAGCCGTATACTTATTTTCATCAAACTTCACAAGCTTATTAAAATACTTCTTAAAAATATCCGGATAATTCTTAAGTGCATCATCAGTCGAGCAAAAAATAACCCCTTTATTTGCAAGTTCTTTTATCATACTGTGATAAACAACCTCACTCTCATACTGTGCACCAATACCATCTAAATACTTCTTTTCAGCACTAATTAAGCCAACATTTTCAAAAGTCTCCCTAACAGGACAAGAAACATTATCCCAATTATCCTCTGTCTTATCCTGAATCCTCTTATAAAAATTTATTGAATCAAAATCAATTGCAAGTTCCGGCCCAAAATTAGGATTAGGAATCTCCTTAAAAGCCTCATAAGACTTCACTCTAAAATCAGTCATCCATTTAGGCTCACTTTTAGTCTTAGAAATAGATATAACCTTATCCCTATCAAGTCCATACTCCCTCATCAAATCACCTTCCTTAAACCAAAAAGCCTATCAAATAGACTCCAACTTTTTAAGTACCTTTTCAATACCCCACCAGCCCAGAAGAGCACATTTTTTCCTATTAGGATTTTTATAAATGTCATCATAAACAATAGCTTCTTCTAAAATATCCGGATCATACTCCTTCTCATCAATCATATTCAAAAAATTATGCATAATATTTTTAGCTTCTTCCACACTCTTACCAACAAGTGTACCAATCATAATCGAAGTAGAACTTATGCATATTGCACAAGCTTCACCGTCAAAACGAATATCCTTAATAATACCATCTTCAACTTTAACTTCTAAATTAACCTCATCAATACAACTTTCATTATTCATATTAACCTTAGTATAACCATCTTTATTAAGAAGACCTTTTCCTTTAGGGTTTTGATAATTTTCAAGTATAATACTTCTTTTCAAATCATTATTCATTACTCATCACTTCCATAAACTGCCTCATCAAGTTCAAAATAAAAACTACGAAGCTCTTCAAACGTACAGCAAAATGCTGCCGGTAAATTAATAGAAGCCGTCTCTTTTAAATTTTGAATAGCCAAATTAATATCACCTTTCTTTCTTGAAGAAAGTCTGTTAATCTGATTACCTTGGTAAAAAGAAATAAAACATTTACCTTGTGTATACAAATTATCATTTGTAGTGAAAATCAAATCAGCCTCTATAATACTACTAACAATCTTAAAAATATTATAAATAGTCATCATAACCGTATAATTGTGATGTTTATTCACCTCTATACGGCTTTCCTCAATAATTTCCTTCATTCTTGTAAATAAATAATCACTATTGCTAAAATCACAAGAAAGTTCCGCATACATCTTCTCATGTTTCATCGTCCTAATGCGAAACTCACAACCTGGAATTTCCATAACCAAATCAATAAGTCTACCAACAATATCTAAATTACCTTGTTCTACAAGAACCATTATATAAGCATTAGAAGAAACATTACCACCGCTAGCTACTGATGGAACAATTTTATAATTAAAACAAGTACATAGCAAAAGCTCAAGTAAACGAGAACCACCAGCCATTTCATGAAAATAAAAAGATCTCTCCTTCTCATTCATAAGTCTAACATCAATAATACCAGGATCTTTATACTTCATAATCATACCCCCTATTAATAAAGCAACTTCTTAATACATTATAAAAGAATTTTATAGTTTTGTAAATAAGTGGAATTTCCATTTATTAATTTTCATATATTTTATCGTGAGGAGGGAAAAGTATATGGAAACACTTAAAGTAAGAACCAAATCGAATCCAAATTCAGTAGCTGGAGCTTTAGCCAACGTATTTAGAGAAAAAGGAACAGTAGAAATACAAGCAATTGGTGCTGGAGCATTAAATCAAGCAATAAAAGCAATTGCCATTGCCCGAGGATTTGTAGCTCCTAGCGGTAAAAATTTAATATGTATTCCAGCTTTCACTGATATAATAATTGACGGTGAAGAAAGAACAGCAATAAAGCTTATAATTGAAGCAAAATAGCCTTGGAAAACAAACCAAGACTTTTTTATTTTAAAAAAAGTAAAAATACAATTGACAAGCACTAAAAAAACTGATATATTTATATTGTTCTTGATGCGGGTGTAGTTAAATGGTATAACTCTAGCCTTCCAAGCTAATATCGGCAGTTCGATTCTGCTCACCCGCTCCATTTGAAATCAACTTACGGACTTAATTGTTCGTGAGTTTTTATTTTATATAAAACTTTAAAAGTTCTCTTTCTAGAAAGGAGGACTTTTTTCATGCCTGAATTTAAAGTAATTGAAAATCTAAAACCTAATAAAGATTTAACCAACATCT
>CAKPAT010000046.1 GCA_934133155.1 uncultured Bacilli bacterium | reverse complement strand
ACTATATGCTGGAAGAAAAGGTTTTACTTCACCAAACCATAGAGTAAGTGAAGTGTTAGCTGAAATAATAAATCAAAATGAAGGAAGAATATTATTTAATATCTATCAAACCCAGCTTTATAGAATACAAGAATTATTTAACGAAATAAAAAACACAAATAGAAAAGTCGTAATTTTAGGTAAACGCTTAGAAAATGTCGTTTTAAAAGCTATTGATATGAACTATATTGATTTTGATAAAAAACGCGTTTGCTCAATAAAACACATAAACGACGAAAAAATAATAGTTTTAGTATCTGACGAAAGAGAAAAACCATACTCAAATTTAAAAAGAATTATTCGTGGTTATGATAAATTCGTAACCATAACCGAAGAAGATACAGTAGTATTCTTATCACCAGTAGATGATGGAATGGAGCTTACCGCTGCTAAACTATATGACACTCTAGCACGTATCGGTGCTAAGGTAATCGATTTGCCAAAAAGCAAATACCTTTCACATCACGCATCTTCTGAAGATTTAATGCTTTTAATAGATCTAATGCAGCCTAAATACTATATGCCAGTTATCGGTGAATACCGTCATCAAGTAGCTGCAAAAAATTCTGCTATGAAAGCAGGAATAAAAGAAGAAAATATCTTACTTAAATTAAATGGTGAAGTAGCATATTTTGAAAATGGTAAACTAGTAGATAAAGGCATGAAGGTGCCAGTAGAAGATATTTTAATCGACGGAATTGCTGCCGGCGATGTTGGAGAACTTGTTATCAAAGATCGTGAATTATTAAGTGATAGTGGTATCGTAATCATAACTGCTACATTAGATAAGAAAACCAAAGAAGTATTATCTGGTCCAGAAGTTTTAACAAGAGGATTTATCTTTGTTAAAGAAAATTCTGATTTAATTAAAGAGGTCGAAAAAATTTCTAAAGAAGTAATTGATAAATATACTAAATCAAATTACGTTGACTTTACTAAAGTTAAATCAGGAATAAGAGATGCCGCAGGCAAATATTTATATGAACAAACAGAATGTAAGCCAATGATCCTAATCGTAATTGGCGAAGTGTAAACTTAGAAATAATCTAAGTTTTTCTATAAAGAAATGAAGTGATTTTATGTTAATACCAAACCAAAAAGAAGAAAAAATAAGAACAAAAAACAAAGTAAAAACCGTAAACTATGAAGTGCCAGAAGATTTAAAAAAAATAGGCGAAAACAAAACCTACTTTATAAAAACATACGGCTGTCAAATGAACGTCCATGATAGTGAAAATATCAAAGCTATACTGGAAGAAATGGGCTATAAAGAAGCTATAGATATGGAACACGCCGATTTAATCTTACTAAATACATGTGCCATAAGAGAAAATGCGCACAATAAAGTATTTGGTATGATTGGACGCATTAAACACATGAAAGAAACTAGACCAAACGTTATCGTTGGAATGTGCGGCTGTATGGCTCAAGAAGAAAGTGTTATAAAAGAAATAATGGATAAATATAAATGGCTTGATATAGTATTTGGAACCCACAACATCAATAACTTGCCAAACATATTAAAAAAAGCTATTGAAACAAATAAACTTCAAATAGAAGTATTAAGCTGTGAAGGGGACATTATCGAGCAAATGCCCGCTAAAAGGGATAGTAAATATAAAGCATGGGTTAACATCATGTATGGCTGCGATAAATTCTGCACCTACTGCATTGTCCCATATACAAGAGGTAAACAAAGAAGTCGTAAGCCCGAAGATATACTAAGCGAAGTAAGAAATTTAAAGCAAAAAGGATACCTTGAAATCACATTACTAGGTCAAAACGTCAACGCATATGGCAAAGACTTAGATATAAACTATGATATGGCAGACCTCTTAAAAGATGTAAGTGAAATGCAAATACCACGCATAAGATTTATCACATCTCACCCTTGGGACTTTACAGATAAAATGATCGACGTGATTAGCAAATACTCAAACATCATGCCTTATATTCACCTGCCATTGCAGTCTGGAAGTAATAAAATTTTAAAACTAATGGGAAGAAAATACACCAAAGAAAGTTATTTAGAGTTATATGAAAAAATCAAAACCAAAGTGCCAAACTGTGCAGTAACAACAGATATAATAGTTGGCTTTCCAGGTGAAACAGAAGAAGACTTTAATGATACCCTAGAAGTGGCAAATAAATGCCAATATGATAGTGCCTTTACCTTTATATTTTCACCAAGAGAAGGCACACCAGCAGCTAAAATGAAGGACGATACACCACTAGAAGAAAAAGAGCAAAGACTATATAAACTAAATGATTTAATTAACAAATATGCCAAAATAGCAAATGATAAATACCTAAATCAAACAGTTAAAGTATTACTAGAAGAAGAAGGAAAAGAAGAAGGAATCTTAGCCGGATACACCGAGACAATGAAACTAGTAAACGTTAAAGCACCGAAAGAAGCCTTAGGTAAAATCGTAGATGTCAAAATTAAAGATGTTAAAACTTGGAGTATGGATGGCGAAATAGAATAAATGGTTACTCACATGTAAACCATTTTTTTCTGTCAATAACTTTTGAAAATGTTAGTAAAAATTCTAAAAAAATATATCAATTTAAGTGAATAGCTTTAAGTAATTTTTTAGGGACGATAACAAATAAAGGCAAGCTTTATTTAAAAAATTATTCTAGTCAGCCATAATAGAAATCAAGGGTCAAGATGAACTCACTTCGTTCGCCCTTGATTTTTATTATGCCTTTTCTAAGTACTAGAGAAGTTTAGGATTGTGACTATCATAAATTTTATATTCTTTATTTATTTTTTCAAATATCTCGTCTAGATTATCTGTATCCCAACTGCTTTGAGGCACAGGTAGTTTATTTTCTTGATTTTTATCTTGAACTTTTTCAAAGTAATCTTCCAATGTTTCACCATCTTCAAGTGTCTTTTGTAGTTCTTTTAATATAAAAATTTCATTATAAACTTGTACATATAAGTTGCCATCAAATGCCTCTATTACAGTACATTTTGTTTTGTTACGATAACATACAAGTTTATTATCTTTTGTGTAAGGTAGGTAGATTTTGTTCTTATAACTTATTGAATGACCACTATTAAACGTTCTAATAGATAAAACTGCTAGTATATAATTTAATGAATTAACATCGGTTACTTTTTCAAACACTGATGGTATATTATCCTTTCGTGAAAATAGATTATTAAACTCTGGTATAAAAACATTAATTAAATAATCATTGGCCTCTTCAATAGTAGTTATGCTTTTATGATGTAATTCGTGTGATAGTCTATCTTGAAATGTCTGGTTATATTTTTCTACCCTTGGTTTTTTTTGAGATTTTGAAGTAACTGTTAAGTCGATACCTAAAACGTCACAAGCGTGTTTAAACTGTGTAAAATAAGCATTTTCATCTTTTTTCATTTTCTTAGACATATATTCAAATATAGTTCTACCATCGGTAGTAAAGCCTATAGGTAGACCGTAGTTAACAAATATTTGGTACGCTATATGAAAATATCCGTTTAAAGTTTCTCCATAGTCTAAATATGCACCAGTACACTCATTTTTAGCCACATCTATTGAGAGGTGGAGATATGTTTTAATGTTACCAAAAAAAATATATGAACTAGCATCTAATTCTATATTTTCTCCAAAGTTATATGGTCTAGGTAATCTTGGTGTAGAGTTTTCTAACGCCACTTGATTTGAAGCAATCTTGTTTATTTCTTTTTCTGATTTATTCTTGTTTTCTTTTTTCTTTTGTATCTCTAGCTTTTTGTTTTTTATCTTTGTAGCTTTCCTAGCTCGAGGAGATAAGATTTTGTTTTTTACAGTTAGTTCTTTATATATTTTACTATAAGATACATCTATGTTTTTTTCTCTCTTTAGCATTAACTGATAGTGCCTAAAATTAAATCCTTGATATTCTGTCCGATAATATAGTACAATGTTATCGGACAAAGATTGATTAATGGTTATTTTTGGTTTGCGCCCTCGATTTCCATGTATAAATCCATCTTTGCCTTTTTCTTTTAGTAATTTTTTTAACCGGTACATGTGTTGCTCACTGTAACCAAGTTGAATTTTAGCTCGTTTATATGGTATTGAACCATCGTTCCATTTCTTAATAATTTTGTATTTTTCTTTTTCTTTCATATTTAATCTTTCCATTCTATATATCACCATTTTGATTATATCAGTTTACTAACATTTTCAAAAGTTAATATATACTAACATTATCATAAGTTAATAACAGTTACTCACATGTAAACCATTTTTTTCTTGCAACTAAAGCCTAATTTTGATATAGTTATGGTAGATTAGGAAGTGTTAGTTATGAAAAAGCTAAGCGAAAACGAATTTGAAAAAAAAATAGAAAAAGAGGCCAACGAAACCTTTAAAGACACACTTATGGATGAAGACGCCAAAGGTGAAGAAAACTATACATATACAGAAATTGTCCAAAATACCAAAGAAGCCAAACTATCCAAATTGCCCTGGCTAATTGCCATATTTTTAATACTGGCAGTATCAATATTAGTTGGATCATTATTCTTTAAAAATAACCCAAAAACAATCTATACTATGGCAATAGATAACCTTTTTAACATATTAACAAGTAACATAAATGATAATGCCTATGACATAACAGAAGGCAAAATAAACCTTGACTATAATATTGAAAGCATTATTAATAAAGAAATGTACAGCGAATTATCAAAAATAAAATGGGACATAAAATATAAAGCCGACAATGCATCAGAAAGATCTCACATGATAATACAAACAAAAAAAGATAATGAAAACTTTGTAAATGCCGATATTTACAGTGATAAAAAAGGTCTATACATAAATAGTAGTGAAATATTTGACAAATATATTAGATTTGAAAATAACACAAATCTAAATTTGTCATACGCCTCTAAACAAACAATGATAATATTAAAAGCACTAAATCAAGCTATAGATAAAACCGTAGCACTAGAAAAAATAAACGGTAAAAAAATAGTAATAGATTATAAAAATAACAAACTAAAAGTATATGCATCAACTCTAACCATTGATAAAAACCGTGAAGAAGTTGTTAAAACATTCATGAACACCTTAAAATCAAATGAAGATTTAGTAAGTACTTTAGCCCAAATAAAAAACGTCACCAAAAAAGATATCAAAATAGCATTAGATAAATATACCAAAATATTCATAAATAAATTAGAAGACTTAGGTAAAATTAATATTACTCTTTACACCAATAATAAAACAGGTGAATTTATAACCGCCTTAGCCGAAAATAAATACATCAGCATCACTCTTTTAAATAACCAAAATAATGAATACATTTTAAGTTTTGATAACACCAAAACAGGTATAGATATAAAAGGAATATTAGATTTTGATGTAAATAAAGAAAAAACAAACTATAACTTTGATATAAACTTAGAAGTTAAAAAAAATAACGTCAAAGTATATAACATAAATAGCAATATTAAAATAACAAATAAAGAAGCTAAAACTTTTGATAAAGTAGATGTCAGTAACTACATAGATAAAACAAACCTCTCAGACATTGATAAATTTTCCATGTATACCAAAGTAAATACAAATGAAAGTATGAGTAAGCTATTTAACACACTCCCAAATAAAGAAGAAATCTTTAAATAAAGTGAACCATTCCATAAAATGGCCATAGTTAAATAGAAAGGAATCAATCAGTAAGAAATTAATATTTTTGTAAGATTGATTATACGTGATATAAATGAAAGTTATAAGCATTAAAGAACCATTTGCAACTTTGATAAAAAACGGAATGAAAAAGATTGAAACAAGAAGCTGGAAAACAAATTATAGAGGTGAAATCTTTATACATGCAAGCGGTAAAAGTCTTGCCAAAGAATTTCTTACGAATGATTTTGTTATTGATTTAATAAAAGACATGGATATGAATTTTGGAAATATTATTTGCCGTTGTAATTTAGTAGACTGTATTTACATGGACGAAAAATTTTTAAACGATATAAAACAAAATAAAGTAGAATACAATTTAGGAGAATATAAAGTCGGAAGATACGCATGGGTTATGGAAGATATAACACCCATTTATCCCATTAAAGCCAAAGGAAAACTAAATATCTGGAATTTTGATGGAGAATATAAACTAAAATGTAAATAATTGTGCATTTTTTAAACCACTCGCATATTTTAAAGTGAGGGGTGATAAAATGGCATCATATAAAGAAATCGTCACAAAAGCCGTAATCGGAAAGGGTAAAAAACACTTTAAAGATAAATACTTTTTAGAAACCGAATTTAATCCAACAACCATACTCGGTTGCTGGGTAATAAATCATAGATTTAAAGGCTACAAATCAGGTGACAAAGTAGGAGTAGACGGCTCATTTGACATCAATATCTGGTATTCATACGATAAAGATACCAAAACAGCCGTAATAAATAAAAAAATAGAATATAACGACCTATTCAACGTCAAAATAAAAGAAAATGCTGATTTATCAGGTGATACAGATATAATCGTCAGATCATTAAAGCAGCCCGTATGTTCCGGAGTAAACATTGACGGAGTGAAAAAAGTATCATTCAACATTGAAAAAGAACTGGGAGTAGAAATAGTTGGAGAAGCCAAAGTTAAAATAGAAGTTATGGATGACGAAGAGCCATGGGACGAAATAGAAGACGATATATCCGAAGACACCTTAAAGGAAATAGATAAAGAAGTAAGCGAAGATTATATAAAAGAAAATAAATAAGTGTCAACCAAAAAAGGTTGACACTCTTTTTTTAATATGATAAACTAATAAACGAAATGGAGGGAAAATAAATGGCTGTAAAATTAAGATTATTACGTATGGGTGCTAAAAAAAGACCATTCTATAGAGTAGTAGCTGCAGATTCACGTACTAAAAGAGATGGTAAATACATCGAATTAGTAGGAACATATAATCCAGTAGCTGAACCAGCAGAAATCAAAATAAACGAAGAAGTAGCACTAAAATGGTTAAATAATGGTGCAATCCCTACAGATACAGTAAAAAGCTTATTCAATAAAGCAGGAATTAATAAAAAATTCCATGAATTAAGAAACGAGAAAAAGAACTAATGGATTTAGCAAAATTAACAGAATTTTTGGTTAAAAGCGTATGTCAAAAAAAAGACTTAGTAACCGTAAGAGAATTTAAAGACGACATAATAACAATAGAGGTACTAGTAAGTGAGATTGACATGGGTGCTGTAATAGGTTATAAAGGCAAAACAATAAATGCCATTAGAACACTAGTGTCTGAAGCAAGTTACGCAAATAACATGCCAAAAGTAAAGGTAAATGTAGAATCTTTTTAGGTTCTTTTTTCTTTACTTATTTTATCCGGTATGCTATATTTAAAATAGGTGATGAGAAGTGAAAAAAGGATTTACATTAATAGAGCTTATGGCGTCTATTGTCATACTAGCCGTAATCATGGTAATAATAATGCCAAGTATGGTAGATATATTAAATAGAAGTAAAACATCATTAAATGAAGAGCAAATATCCCAAATAGAATACGCCGCCAGTCAGTGGGGTTTAGATAACTTATCACAAACAAACGGAGTACTTTCACAAAGCTATGTAACATTAGAAGCACTTAAAAATGCTGGTTTTTTAGAAAATAAACAAATAAAAGACATTACAAGCAAAGAAGACATCAACGAGAAAAAAGCCAAAATCTGCATATACTACGAAAATGAACAATTTGTATATAAATATAAAGGAGAAGAAACATGCTAAAAAAAGGATTTACACTAGTAGAATTACTAGCTGTTATAGCCATATTAGGAATAATTGTAGTAGCCATCGTACCATCAGCCATAAACACATATCAAAACTCTAAACAATCACTTTATAATACTCAAATAAATACCATAGAAGAAGCGGCTTCGAAATGGGGAACAGTAAACACCGACAAAATGCCTTATGGTGATAATGAAACAATAACAGTAGATTTAAAAACATTATCTGAAGAGGGATACCTAGACACAGACGAAATAGTTGATCCTAGAAATAAAAAAGAGATATGCGGTTATGTCTTAATCACTTATAAAAATAATAACTACACATATAAGTTTAACGAAACAAAATGCAAGTAGCCTGTAAAAGCTACTTTTTCCGAATAAGAAAGGGAAAAAGGATTTTTATCATTTGAAGGGGCAGTTTCCCCATCAGCAATATTCTTAAAATACTACCTAAAAAAAACAAATAGTTCTATAGAAATAAACACATTTATCAAAAATTCTATGCAAAATTGGAATGAAAAAATAAGCAAAATAATAAATAAAGATACTATTAAGAAAATGCAAGAAACAAACCTTATAAATATATTTAGAGGTGATTGTTCTAGCACCCCTGCTTTTGATTTAGAAAGTAAAATAACAGAATCTGGTGTCTGTAACTGCATCATTCACGAAAAAAAGAACTTTTCTCACGGTAGATTTATCAACTATGAAAATTTAAATAACAACGTATCAATATATTTTAAACAAAAAGAGACGTCAAAATATGAAGAGGAACTATTAAACTACCTAAGTGAAAACACCATAATAATAGAAAGTGATTATAATGGCATATTAGCAGAATTTGATTTATTAATCGCCTCACAGTACATAATATACTATATAGGAAAAATAATAAATAAAGATATGTCTAAACCAAACTACACCGAAAACGCCATGAAAATATACTTTTATAAAGGACAGTTGTAATTTTATACATAAAAATACATATTTTTTAGTAGAGGTGAATTATGAAAAAAATATGTATTTTATTAATGATATTAAGCTTATTTATCATGCCAAAAGCCAAAGCTGATGATTTAAATTTAGCTGAAAATGCTAAATCAGCTATATTAATAGAAGCTGAAACAGGACAAATAATATATGAAAAAAATGCCGACGAAAAATTAAATCCAGCATCAATGACTAAAATGATGAGCATGCTTCTAATAATTGAAGCAATAGAAAATGGTATATTAAAATGGGATCAAACAGTAACTGTCAGCGAAAACGCATCAAAAATGGGTGGCAGTCAAATCTTATTAGAAACTGGTGAAAAAATGACTGTTAAAGACTTATTTAAAGGAGTAGCCATAGCTAGTGGTAACGATGCTGTAGTTGCTTTAGCTGAAGCTTCTTATGGAACAGTATCCGCATTTGTATCTGAAATGAATAAAAAAGCTAAAGAATTAGGTCTAACAAACACCAACTTCAAAAACCCTCATGGACTAGACACAGCAGATCATTATTCAACAAGTAGAGATATGTCCAAAATAGCAAGAGAGTTAGTAAAACATGAAGAAGTTTTGAAATTTACATCAACATATGAAGCATACTTAAGAGAAGGAACCGATAAAAAAATTTGGCTTGTTAATACAAATAAAGTCGTATATAAATTTTACAATAATAGATTATTATAGTTAAACATAAATACTACTAGTATGGTATTTAAAT
>CAKPAT010000045.1 GCA_934133155.1 uncultured Bacilli bacterium | reverse complement strand
GTGTTCCACCATCGTGAGTGTTGATATTATTGACAAATGAGTATATTTGATCTGTGTAACCGCTATTATATTGCATAGCTACTTCAAATATAACTCCGTCTTCTTCACCTTGCAGATGAATAATATCGTTTTGAATTGGTGTTTTATTCCTGTTTAAGTACTTTACATATTCACTGATACCACCTTCATAATGAAATGTATCACCGGTTGTATCTTTTTCGTCACGGTCGTCACGTAAGGTGATTTTTAAATCACGATTTAAGAAAGCAAGTTCTCTTATTCTAATTTTTAATATTTCATAATCATATATATCTGTATCAAATATATCAGGGTCTGCTTTAAATGTAACAGTTGTTCCTGTTCTATTTGGGTCACATTCACCTATAACTGTTAAATGTTCAGTTATTTTTCCACCATTTTCAAATTTAGTTTCGTAGATTTTTCCATCTTTATAAACGGTTACTGTTAGCCAGCTTGATAAGGCATTTACGACAGACGCTCCGACACCGTGAAGACCGCCTGACACTTTATATCCACCACCACCAAATTTTCCACCAGCGTGCAAAACTGTGTAAACAGTTTCTACTGTGGATAAACCTGTTTTAGGGTGTATACCTACTGGAATTCCTCTTCCATTATCTTTTACGGTTATAGAGTTTCCTTTATTGATAACTATTTCAATGCAGTTACAGAAACCAGCTAAGGCTTCATCTATACTGTTATCAACAATTTCCCATACTAGGTGATGTAATCCTTTTACATCTGTTGTACCTATATACATACCAGGTCTTTTTCTTACAGCTTCTAAGCCTTCTAAGACTTGTATGTCAGATTCGTTATAATGTTCTTTTGTTTCCATTATTTCACCTCTTCTTTGATTACTTTACCATTTTCAATTAAGATTAGCTTAGCACCTTTGATTATTTCTTTTTTTAAATCTACTAAATCCGTTGTAGTGATAATTATTTGCATATTTTTATCTATGCGTTTTAGTAAATTATTTTGTTTATTTGCATCAAGGTCGCTAAAAACATCATCTAAAAGTATGATAGGGCTTGTTTTTTTATAATCTTTAAATATTTCTATTTCAGATAATTTTAGCGTCAATATAGCCATTTTTTGCTGTCCCTGAGAGCCAAATTCTTTTAAATTGAAATTCTCTATGCAAAAGGTAAAATCATCCCTGTGGGGGCCATATAATGTCATTTTTAGAGCTACTTCTTTATCATAATTATCTTTATATTTTTCTTGTAATGTGTTTGTTATTTCTTCTTTGGTGAAATTCTTGATTGAAATATCAGGATTATATTTTATTTGAAACCCTTTTAAGTTAGATATTTCTTCATATATTTTGGGGCATATTTTATTTAACCTTTCTATATATCTATCCCGCATTTGATATAAAAATACTGCTTTATTTATTAAATATTCCGTTATTACATTGAAGTAGTTATTATCAATTTGTTCATTGTTGCTAATCTTTTTTAAGTAATCGTTCCTAATTTTAAGTAATTTATTATAATCAAAAAGTGCTTGATAGTAATTTTCGGATATTTGACTTAATTCAATGTTTAGATATTTTCGTCTAGATAGCGGACCTCCTTTTATGAGCTCTATATCTTCTGAGGAAAATATTATTACATTCATTTTAGTCAGATAAGATGCCAATCTTTCTACTTTATTGGCATCTATTTTTAATGTCTTTTTTGTTTTTTGCAGTATAAGTTCTATATTGTAAGAAATATCATTTAGTATAGTTGCCTTTATGTCTGCTGTTTGTTCATTTTTTTTTATTAAATTACTGTCTTTGTATGATCTGTGCGATTTTGTTAGAGCAAGCATATATATGCTTTCTAGCAAGTTCGTTTTTCCTTGACCATTTAAACCATATATGATATTCATATTTTTGGAAAATGACAGATTTAGGTGTGTATAATTGCGAAAATTGTGGATTTCTATATTTTTTATATACATGTTCTTCCTCTTTTCGTATTTTAAGCCCTTTTTTTGATTTTTTAATATCAGCAAGTACTCCTATACCTACATATGATTATATCATAAATTCTATATATATAAACAAAAAATAAGTTATTGAAAACTTATTTTAAAATTTTTTTGCGATTTTTAGTAATTAATAGTAATTTGGATGCTCTTAAAATTGGTGTTTCTAGTGATTCTTTTGATATTTCTAGTTCGACTGTTTGTCCATCTAGGAATTCAACCATTGTACCAAATTTTGTGGAATAATATGTTTTTATATTGTTTAAAGAAAGCCAAGAACATTTTTCGTAACGACATGATGTGGTAGGAAAGAAAACTATGTCGTGATCTGGTTCAATAATAATTGGTATTTTATAACAAGATCCTAGTGCGTTCTTCGCTCCTTTTAACCTCCCTTCTAGTGAACTTCCATAATATTCACAGCTATTGTTTAATATTTCCATTGTTGTTTGGTTACATAAACTTTTTTGTCCTTTTTCTAAGATTAAACTTGTTCCTTCTTGTTCAGCTATTAAAGCGTATGTATTACTATTAATTTCATATTCTACTTTTACCATAAACCCTCCTCGTCATTTGAAATGACACCTCTCTTATACTCTTTTTTTGTGTCGAAATATGTCGAATTTTGTCGAAATGTTAAAAAAATTGTAAATTTTTGTAAAAAAAAGAACTAATTTGGCTAATTAGTATGTTCTAATTGGCAAAATTAGTTGAATTAAATCATCGTTTTCTGGATCTTTTAAAATGATTGGTTTTACTTCTCCGTTGAATTTTAATTCTATTTCGTCAGAGTTTAATGCTTTTATAGAATCCATCATATATTTTGAATTGAAGGCGATTTTTATTTCTTCATCTTTATTTTTATTAATAATTATTTTTTCTTCAACGTTTCCAATTTCTGGGATATTTGATGATATTATTGCTTCATTTTCTGTTGTAGCAAATTTTATGGTGTTTTTATCAGATTCGTTTGTTAGTAGGGATGCTCTATCAATTGCACCATAGAAATCATTAAAGTTTACTTTCATTGTTAATGCAAATTCATTTGGTATTAATTTTGATGTATCTGGGTATGTACCACTTATCAATCTACTTAACATAGTTATATTACCAAATTTAAATATAACTTTATTTCCAAAAATGTGCATTTCCATTTCTTCTTCATCGGCATTTAACATTTTAAATAATTCATTTAAATTTTTTGTTGGTATTATGATGTTTGCTTTATCTTTATTATTTTGAAGTTCTATTGTTTTTACTGCTAATCTATAGGAATCTGTGGCTGTACATGTCATTTTGTTATCTTCTATTTGGAAATTTATACCTGTTAATACTGGTCTTGTTTCACTGGTGCTGGTAGCAAAGGCTGTTTGATTTATTATTGTTTTAAACATGTTTTGTTTTAAAATAATTGGATTTACATTATATTCAAGTTCTAAATCTGGAAATTCGATTGATGGAGAACAATTTAAAGTAAATGAAGAATTGTTTGTAGTTATATATAGTTTAGAATCTATTACTTCTTCAAAGTTTATATCTTCGTCTGGTAATTTTCTAACTATTTCATATATATATCTTCCTGATACAACTATTTCTCCTTGTGATTCTATATTTTCTATTTTATTGGCATCTATAAATGTTTTTATTGCTATTTCATTATCTGTACTCATTAAATATAAACCATCTTCGTGTAATTCAAATTTTATACAGTTTAAAATCGGTCTTAAATTTTTTGTTGATATACCTCTAATAGCATAATTTAATCCTTCTAGTAAAATATTTTGTTTAATTGTAAATTTCATAATTATCTTCTCCTTTATTTTTATTATTTATGTATTATTTTTTATTATTAGTGTGGAAAATGTGGAAAACTTTAGTTTATCCTTATTTTACTTTTATTTTTGCTTATGTTCTTTAAAAAATAATGTGTGGAAAACTTTGAGTTATTCACCATTTAATTTATTTACTATTTTAGAAATTTCTATTTCTAGATTTTTATCTTTTTTTAGCTCTCTTTTTATTTTGGCAACTGAGTGCATTACTGTTGTGTGATCTTTTCCACCGAATTCACTTCCTATTTTTGGAAGCGATTCCTTTAAATATATTCGGCATATGTACATTCCTATTTGTCTTGGAACAGCTATTTTTGATAATCTTTTTTTGGATTTTATATCGTCAACAGTTATATTATAGTTATTTGCAACTAATTGTATAACTCCTTGTATTTTGTTTTTTGATATAACATTTTTTCCTATATAATCTTTTAAGGCTTCAACAGCTAAATCTAATGTTATTTCTGAGCCATTCATTATTGTAGCATAGGCGAATACTCTTGTTAATGCTCCTTCTAGTTTTCTTATATCTGTTGTGCAATTATTAGCAATGTATTCTTTTACTTCTGTTGGTACGAAACTTCCAATGTCGTGTGCTTCTATTTTTTTTTCTAATATAGCCATTCTTAGTTCAAAGTCTGGTGGTAAAATATCTATTGTAAGTCCCCAGTTAAATCTTGTTCGTAGTCTTTCTTCTAGTTTTTTTAAATCGTCTGGTGATCTATCTGATGTTATAATGATTTGCTTATTTTTTGTGTGTAGTTCATTAAATGTGTTGAAAAATTCTTGTTGTGTTTTACTTGCTATTTCTAAATATTGTATGTCATCTATCATTAAAACATCTATTCCGCGATATTTCTTTTTAAAGTTATCAACAGCTTTGAAATTACTATTTTCATTTTTCCTATATATATTGAGGAAATCGTCAACAAATTTTTCACTTGTTACATATAGTACTTTTTTATTTGTTGTTTCCATTATGTAGTTTCCAATTGCATGCATTAAGTGAGTTTTTCCAAGTCCACTATTACCATATATAAATAATGGATTATACATTGCTCCCGGTTTTTCTGCTACAGCAAGACCTATTGCTTTAGCAAATTTGTTACTTTCACCAGCAATGAAGTTATCAAAGGTGTATCTTGTATCTAAGCCGCTTTCAAAAATTGTTTCGTCATTTTCATTTGTTGTAATGTTTTCTTCTTTTTCTTCTTTAATCATTTCTTCTTCTGTAACGTATTCGAATTTGAATATTGAACCTGTGACTTCCATGAATGTTTCTTTGATTAAATCTGTGTAATTTTCTTTTAAATGTTTTTTATGTAGTTCTAGTGGAACTTGAACCACGGCGAAGTCATTACTTAAATTAACTAATTTTGTGTCTTTGAACCATGTTTGAAATAATACTGGTTTAAGTTTTGTTTCTATTTTGGCGAGAAATACTTCCCACATACTTTCTAAATCCATAAAATCACTCGCTTTATATAGATAATTTTACATTATTTTGACAAAATTTTAAAGATAAAAGTAAAAAAAAACAAAAAAATTATTCACATGTCTTTTTATCTTTTTATTTAAGGTATTTTTTTATTTATCCACACAACTTGTGGATAAATATTAATCAACAAATGTTAAAAAGTTTTACTTTTCCACATATGTTGATAAAGTTAAAATTTGATTATTTTTGTTTCGTAAAATGGACTGTGAATTAAATTATTTTCTTTACTTGTATTTTTTATCTGTGTTGAAAAATTTTTTTTGCGTTTTTTGTGATTTTGTGTTATAATGACGACACTTTTTAATTTTTTAAAAGGGATTGACATTGCTGTCTTTTATCTATATAATTAATAAAGCAAATGACTTATTTGGGAGGTGTTAATATGTCTAAAAGAACTTTTCAACCTAATAAAAGAAAAAGAAGTAAGAAAATGGGATTTTTTGCACGCTTAAAGTCTGGCGTTGTTCAAAGAAGAAGAAATAAAGGACGCAAAGTGTTGGCTCATTAATTACCACTGTGTAAACAGTGGTTTTAATATAGGTGATATAGATGAAAAAAATTAATATTGTTAAGAGTAATGAAGATTTTGATCGTATTATTAAGTGCAATAAGCCTTTTAAATATAAGAGTTTTGTTGTTTATATTGAATGGACTAACGATACTTGTTATCATTTTGGTTTTTGTGTTTCTAAAAAAATTGGTAATGCTGTTACACGTAATAAGATTAAAAGAAGAATTAAGAGTGCTATTTCAGGCTTTGATTATAAAAATAATTTTAATTGTATAATTATTACTGGAAAGGGTATTTTGAACGAAAGTTTTCAAGAGTTATCTGACAATTTGTTTTTTATTTTTGATAAGTTATCTTTATTTGGAGGGAAAAAGTTATGATAAAGAAAGTTTGCTTGTTTTTTGCTCTTTTATGTATGACTATGTGTTTATCTGGTTGTACTACTTATTTAAAGGATGACAAAAATCAAGTTATTAAAGAGGCTACTACTGGACAATCTCTTGTTTCTAATATTTTATGTCAGCCTACTGATAAGAATGTTATTAAGACTTATGAAAAAAATGGTGTTGATATTGAGAGTTTACCTAAGTGCTCGGAGTTTACTCCTGCTGCTGGGAAATATAATGGTATTTGGGAAGCTTTATTTGTTAAACCTTTAAGTTTTATTATTATTAATATTGGTAAAATTTTAGGTAATTATGGTTTATCTATTATTATTGTTACTATAATTATTAGACTTATTATTTTGCCTATTAGTAAGAAGTCTGCTATGCAGTCTGAGGGACTTAAGCTCGCTCAAAAGGATTTAGAGAAGTTAGAAGTCAAGTATCGTAATCGTGTTTCACAAGAAGATCAAATGCTTAAAGCACAAGAGATGATGGGAATTTATAAAAAATATAATATAAATCCTGCTTCTGGTTGTTTGTTTGCTTTTATTCAGTTACCTTTGTTTTTGGTTTTCTTAGAAAGTTTAAATCGTCTTCCTATTATTTTTGAAGGTACGTTTTTAGGATTTAAGCTTGGTACAACTCCTTTTACTGCTTTATTTGGTGAAAGTTTTAACTTAAGTAATTTTGCTAGTAGTTTTAGTAATGGTAATTGGATTTATTTAATTTTGCCTATTTTGGTTGCTTTAGCTACAATTTTCTCATTTAAGTTTAATTCTGGCGTTTCTGGTTCTGAAGAACAGCAGAAGGCTATGAAACTTACTATGAATATTATGATTGTCTTTATTGTATTTGCATCTTTTGGAATGTCAACAAGTATTAATATTTATTGGATAGTTGGTAGTTTATTTACAATTATTCAAATGGCAATTATAAGGAGGAGCAAGAATGGAGATAATAAAAAGAGAAGCAAAAAAGCAAGATGATGCTTTAAATTTAGCTTGTGAATTTCTTAATGTTAATAAGGATGAAGTATATTATTATTTTGAAGAAATTTCGGGTGTTTTTGGTAAAAAATATGCTGTTTATGTTGTAACAAAGTATGATATAAAAGATTATATTATTAAATTTTTAAATGATTTAACTAGTTTAATGAATGAACAAGTTGATATAAGTGTTGGGATTAATAAAGGTTGTATTTATGTATATATTAGCGCGTTAAATTCTTCTTTGATGATTGGTCGTGATGGCAAAAATTTATTTGCTTTAGAAACTATTTTGAGGCAAAGTTTAAGGGCTTTCGGTAAGTTTGATATTAAGGTTAATGTTGATATTGATGGTTATAAAGAAAGAAAAGAATTTAATCTTGTTAAAGAAGTAAAACGTGCTTGCACTGATGTTTTAAAAACTAAAATTGATGTTAAGTTTGATCCTATGAATTCTTATGAAAGAATGATTATACATAATACTGTTTCCGATTTTTCTAATTTGGTGACAGTCAGTGAGGGTGAAGAGCCTTTGCGTTATGTTGTGATTAAATATAAAGATTAACCAATTTTGGTTTTTTTTTGTTTTAGTTTTTTTGAAAAAAAATTTTACTGTGGAAAACTTTTGGGGTTTTGTTTTGCCTTATGCTTGTGTTATAATGGGTGTGAGGTTTGTTATGAAGAGAAATATTACAAAAGAAGTTCTTAATGATAAAGAGTTTTTAGATATTGTCAGTCCTATTTTAAATAATAAGGAGTTTGATGCAAGAAAAAATTGGAAACATCATGAACACTGCTCCTTATATGAGCACTGCTTGGTTGTTTCTTATTTATCATATGAAATATGTAAAAAAAGAGGTTTTAATTATCATGATGCGGCTATTGGTGGTTTGTTACATGATTTTTATTATAGTCCTTGGCAGGATCATTTAGATGAAAAGGTTCCTTTTTTTAAGCAACATGGTTTTGTTCATGCACGTGAGGCTTTAAGGCATTCTTATGAGGTTTTTCCTGAACTTATGAATGCACGTATTGCTAATATTATTTTAAGGCACATGTTTCCTTTGAATATTATTCCGCCTAAATATAAAGAAGGTTGGGTTATTACTTATGTTGATAAAAAGGTTTCTTTGGATGTTGTTCTTGATGTTAAGGCGATATATAAATATTTAGGTCTTGCGAGGATTGTTCATAAATTTAAAAGATTTTTTAGAAGGTGATTTTTGTGGAGGATACGATTGCGGCTATTGCGACAGCTCAAGGTGTTGGAGCTATTTCTATTATTAGGGTAAGTGGTCCTATGGCTATTTCTATTGTTAGTGATATTTTTTCAAACAAGAATTTTTTTGATGCACCTAGTCATACAATTCATTATGGTAAAATTTATGATGATGATGTTATTGATGAGGTTTTGGTTTCACTTATGAGAGCTCCTAAGACTTATACTAGAGAAGATGTTGTGGAGATCAATGCCCATGGTGGTATTAGTACGACTAATAAGATTTTAGAACTTTTACTTGTTAAGGGTTGTAGGCTTGCTGAACCTGGTGAGTTTTCTAAAAGAGCTTTTTTAAATGGTAGAATTGATTTGACTGAAGCTGAGGGTATTATGGATTTAATAAATGCGAAAACTGATGTTTCGAGAAAAATGGCGATTAATCAGGTTGGTGGTAAAGTTTCTTCTTTAATTAGGAATTTACGCAATGACTTGGCATCTATTATTTCAAATATTGAGGTTAATATTGATTATCCAGAGTATGAAGATACACCTTTAGTTACAAATGAAATGATTAGAAGTAGTCTTAGTGATTTATCTTTGAAGGTTAATAACATTCTTTCTGAAAGTAAAAATGGTGAGATTTTGAAAGATGGTATCAATACGGTTATTATTGGTAAACCAAATGTTGGTAAGAGTAGTTTACTTAACCGGCTTTTGGGTGCGGAAAAGGCGATTGTTACTGATATTCGTGGTACGACACGTGATAGTATTGAGGCTAGGTGCGTTTTAGATAATATCGTTTTAAATTTGATTGATACAGCGGGTATTAGAGATACTTCTGATGTTGTGGAAAAAATTGGGGTTAATAAATCGATTGAGCTTATTGATAAAGCTTCTCTTATTTTGTTTGTTTTGAATTATAATGAAAAGTTTGATGAGGAAGATGAAAAAATTTTGTCTTATTTAGGTAATAAAAATTATATTTCGATCATTAATAAGATTGATTTACCTAAGGTTATTGATGATAGTAATTTGAAGAACAAGGTTTATGTGAGTGCACTTAACGACGATAATATTAGTGGTGTTCGTGATAAGATTAAGGAGCTTTTTAATCTGAGTGAGATTGAAACTGCTGATTTAACTTATTTAACTAGTGCACGAAGTGAGGCTATTTTGCGTAATGTTTTGTCTTTGATTTCTAGTGTGGAAAATGGTATTAATAGTAATGTGCCGATTGATATGATTGAGATTGATTTGAAGAGCATTTGGAATTTGCTTGGTGAAATTATCGGCGAAACTTATACTGATGAGCTTTTGGATGAAATTTTTAGTAGATTTTGTGTAGGAAAATAAGCATGTTTGTGCTTTTTCTTTCGTTTTGTGGTAAAATTATTTTTAGTATTTTGAGGTGAATTTTATATGGATTATGAGATTATTGTTGTTGGTGGTGGTCATGCAGGTTGTGAGGCCTCTTTAGCCGCTGCTAGAAAGGGTCATAAGACTTTACTTGTTACTGGTAATATTAATAATATTG
>CAKPAT010000044.1 GCA_934133155.1 uncultured Bacilli bacterium | reverse complement strand
TTACAACATTTACTTTTTCTTCTGTTGTTGATTCTTCCTTGCTTGAACAACGGCTCTCAATTTTTTTGAGTATTCTAGCTCAGCTTTTAAATACAAATTTTCTTTTTTTAATCTTTCATTTTCTTCTTCTATTGTTTCATCTTTTCTAATCTTAAATTCTTTTTTGTTCATAGTCGGACGACCTCGCTTTCGTTCAACTATATTATAGCAGTTTTTCTTATATTCTTTAATCCAATTAAACAATATTCCATTACTGAGCAATCCCTCATCTATGGAAACAGACAGAGTTGTTTCTCCTTTCAATAAAACTCTATTAATAATTTGTTCTTTTTCATAACTATTAAATTTTCTATTTTTAGTAGTTCTAAGAATATCATAACCATGTTTATCAATTAGTCTAACTAAATATCTAATTTTGTATACACCTATGTTATATTGATTTGATAAATATGTTGGGGATTCACCATTTTTTATTTTTTTATAAATTTCTATTCTATTTTCATAAGTTAATTTTGCCATACAAAAACCTCGTTTCTATGTCCAAGAAACGGGGTCCATATCATCTCATATGTCTTTTTTTATAAGCAATAAATAGAGGTTTCATTCATTCCCTTATTTATTAAATAAATCGCTATGACTACCAGTTGCAAAAAGTAATAATACTAATTCATTATTTTGCACTTTATAAATTAATAGCCAGTCAGGTTGTATATGACATTCATAACATTCTTTAAATGTTTTATCATTTATTAGTTTATGGTTTTTATACTTTTCGGCTAATTCCTCGCCGTTTGCTATAGCACTAAGCACCTCTAGAAATAAATTTTCGTCTTTCCCTTGTTTTAAGATTTTTTTAAACTCTTTTTTAAAACGGCTAGTAAATTGTACGTGATACTTTGTATTTTCTAAATCGAACATATTAATCCTTTAAATCTTTTAACATTTCGTACATATTGGTATAACTTTTCGCTTTTACTTTACCGTTTAGTATATCTTCACCCTCTTTTAAAGCTTCTAATAGTTCTTTGCTTGGCCTAGGATTTACTACTTCAAAAGGTACACCATTCTTATTAATTAATTGTTTTATTGCCATATTTACATATGTACTCATATTTAAACCTAAATTACTTAAAATGCCAGTTGCTAGTTCTTTGTCTTTTCTATCTACTTGTACGCTTATAGCAGTTGTTAAGCTTTCCATAGTAACACCTCTTTCATATTTAAATGATAACATATTTTATATAAAATATCAAGTTATTATATATGCATTATATTGTTTTTTATATAATTCTAATATATATTATGTTCAAACAAGAAAAAAATATACATAAAAAAACAAGTATTTAAAAAAACTTTTACTTGTTTTTATCTATCACTATTTTTTTATCCAGTTTAGTATTTCTTCTTTTGTTTGAAAGCCTACTTTAATGTCTTCTTTATCCCCTTTTACATGAACTAGTGTTGGTATGCTCATGATACCGTATTTTTTGCATAGTTCTGGGTTTTTATCGACATCGACTTTATAGATTTGAATTTCGTCTTTTATTTCTTCTAAAATTGGGGCAATCATTCTGCATGGTCCACACCAAGTAGCATAAAAATCTATTAAGTATTCTTCTTTTTCAAATGTTCCGTTATAATTAATTATTTCCATTTTCTTCCTCCTTATATTTTTCTAAAACTTGTTCAATACCAACAATATTTATTTTTCCACTATCTGATAGTTTTTTTATTTGTTCATATGTTACTATTTTGTATTTTAAGAAGATATCTAGTGTTTCAAGGTTGAATTCGTTACTATCTTCGGTGTTTTCGTATTTATCTTTGAGTGAAGCAAATTCGGATATAACACTGTTCATATCTTTAGACATTTCTGATAAAACTGGTGTTTCTTTTAGTATAGGTTCTTTTAGTTTTGAGCTTTCCATCCATGGTGCATCTGCAATATTTGGAAATGACAATAGGTATAATGTAAAAAATATTAATATGTATGCTTTAAGTGTTCCTAGAATGGCACCTAATATTTTTGACGGTATGCCTAATATGATTGTCATGCTGAGTATTCTTTCAAATATTCTGGTTGTTGTTGAGACTATTTTTAGTAAGGCAAATAATATGGCAAATACGAGTAAAAATGCGATTAATTCGTATAATGCGATATTAAGTACGGTTATGCCTTTGATTATTCCGTCAAATGTGAAGAATGGAAAGATATTCATTAAAATTTCGCTTACAGGATTTTTTAATATGTATGCGAGAAAGGCTATTATGATTACGCCTACTAGATTTACTAAGGCTCTGGTAAAGCCTTGTCTTAAGCCTGATGCAAATCCGGCTATTAAAAGTAATATGATCGCTATATCAACAATGTTCATTTTTATACCCCCTCAATCTATTTAATTATAGCACATTTTTTCTTTTTTTTGACATGTAATTGTGATAGAATGAGGTTGGTGGTTGTAAATGAATAATAAAGTTAAGACGATTGTACTTAAATTAAGTGAAAATACAATGAAAAAGATGGAAGAATATTTTGAAGATAAGAAAAGAGATAAAACTCCTCCTTATGCTATTTTTCAAGCGGATGAGGCAGATACGGTTGTAACTCTTTATCAAAGTGGCAAAGCCATGTTTCAAGGTATTTCGGCGGATATTGATGCAAATATTTGGGCTGAGACGGAGAAAAATTTAAATCCCCTATCTAAGGTTTCTTTGGATAAGAAAGAAAAAAAGGAAGTTAAAGAGAAAAAAAAAGAGGTAAAGGTTAATAATGCTTATGCGATTGGTTCAGACGAGGTTGGCACTGGTGATTTTTTTGGTCCTATTGTGGTTACAGCGTCTTTTGTTAAACCGGAGGATATTCCTTTTTTAGAGGAGCTTGGTATTAAGGATTCTAAAAAAATGACAGATGAATATATTTTGAAAGTTGTGCCAATGATTATTAAAAGGATTGATTATACTTCTTTTATGCTAACTAATAAGGAATATAATGAAAAGTATACAAGTGGGCTTAATTTAAATAAGATAAAGGCTCTTTTACATAATAAGGTTTTATTAAATCAAGTTTCAAAACATGCTGAACACAAAATGATTGTGGTTGATCAATTTTGTAGTCCTTACAATTATTTTGAGTATTTGAGTGAGTGCAGTCAGGTTCAAAAAAATATTACTTTTATTACTAAAGCGGAAGATAAGTGTTTAGCTGTTGCATGTTCTTCAGTTATTAGTAGGTTTATTTTTATCAAGGAAATGGATAAAATTTCTTTAAATCTAAATGTTAATTTACCTAAAGGTGCTTCCCCTAAGGTTGATGAGGTTGGATGTGAGCTTGTTTTGAAATATGGTTTTGATGTTTTGAGTGATATTGCTAAGCTTAATTTTAAAAACACGGAGAAAATTATGGAACTTTTATCTTTAAATGATGGGCATTAAAATGCCCTTTTTATTATATTAAAAGAGCCCTTTAATAGGCTCTTTATTCTTGGCTATCTAAAAGTGAACCTTAGCGATAAAACCTGAGCTCCCCAGGTGGGCATCACATTATTAACTTTAGGATCTCTTATAAGGATAAGATATTCAACACCGTTAATAAATTAGATTCCCGAATCGTTAATTTTAGAAGGTTTTTCATAATGGTATCATCTTCTAGACAATTACATTATAGCATACTTATTTAAAATTATCTATATAATTATCTAGAAAATCATGTTTTTTTTCATTTTTGGTGTAACTTAACACCATGTTTAAATTGACGTTTTTGAGTGAGGCAAATAAACTTTTTTCGGCGTCACTATTATATTTTTTTAAGTCATTTAACAAGTTTTTCATTTGTGCTCTTTTTCCATCATTTTTCTTAGTTACAGGGCAAGCACAGCCAATAAACTCTAGGTTATTTGATTTAGCCCATGTTTTTATATCATCTTCTCTTACATAAAATAAAGGTCTAATCAGTTCCATGTTTTCAAAGTTATCACTTTTTAATTTTGGAAGCATTCCGCCATATGATCCAGCGTACACTATATTTAATAGTATAGTTGCAAGAACATCATCATAATGATGACCTAAGGCTATTTTATTGCAACCTAATTTTTGGGCATAACTATATAAGTATCCCCTACGCATTTTGGCACATAAGTAGCAAGGCATTTTGGCGGTTTTGGTTATCTCAAATATTGGTGTTTCAAATATTTGAGCATTGATATTTAATGTTTTTAAATTTTCTTTAATTTTTTTTATATTTTCTTCATTATAACCTGGATTCATGACGATATATTTTAACTCAAATTTGATTTTACCATGTTTTTGCAATTCTTCTAGACATTTAGCAAGCAGACTGGAATCTTTTCCGCCACTTATACATACGGCTATTTTATCATTTTCTTCTACTAGTTTATAATCTTTTACGGCTTTAATGAATTTGCTCCATATTTCTTTTCTATATGTTTTTATAATGCTTTTTTCAATTATTTGGTAAGCCTCTTGCATTTTGCACCCATCATTTCTTTAATTTTTCTTTTAGAAACGCTTTCTTCTGAAGTGTTTATAGGTAAACTTTTTTCGGGAGTATATACTCTTTCATAAATATTTTTTCCCATAGCGACAAATGTTGGATTATAGCTTTCTTCCCCTTCCATAGCATATTTATCTCTATCCCATGTTGGATCAAAAATATAGTATTCATTGCCTAATAAAACAAGTACGGCATAATGGCATGCACTAAATAAATATATTTCACTTTGAATGCCTATTTTATCTAAAATTGTTTTAAATTCAAAAGCATTTGAAGCACTTGTGGCAGTTTTGCCTACAATAGCTTTATAAATAGCTTCTTTTTCAAATTTTCCACCATCTTCTATATGCTCGTTATTTAAAACAAGATACTCATGAACTTGAAGAGTGTTGTAAAGGTTACTAAAAAAATCGTCATCATCTTTTAAATCTAAACTATTAATTATGGAAGCAATTTCTCTTTCAGTTATTTCTTCCATATCTAATACTACTTTATCACTTATTTTTTTATTGCTAATTTTACTTTTTATACTATCTAAAAAATTCATTCAGATCACCTTTCTTTTTATGTGTTTATTATACTCATTTTTACTTTGTTGTCAAATTAAGTGGTAGACTGGGGTGACAAAAAGCTGAAGGGCTACTTCAACTTTCGTTTTTAATATGTAATTCTTCTAATTGCTTTTCCGAAACAATATTTGGAGCGTCTGTCATTAAATCAGAGGCACTTGTTGTTTTTGGAAATGCGATAACATCACGAATATTTTCGGTTTTACAAAGTATCATTGTTAATCTTTCTAGTCCAATGGCTAGTCCTCCGTGTGGAGGTGCACCAAATGTTAGAGCTTTAAGTAAGAAACCAAACTGAGCGTTTGCCCTTTCTTTAGTAAATCCTAAGGCTTCCAACACTTTTTCTTGCATATCTGGGTTTGATATTCTTATACTTCCACCACCTGCTTCATAGCCGTTTAAAACAACATCATAAGCGCAGGCTAAACAGTTTTCTTTATCATTTATATCTTCGATATTTTGTGGTTTAGTAAATGGATGATGGCATGCAATGTATCTTCCTTCTTCTTCACTATATTCAAACATTGGAAAATCGGTTACCCAAAGGAAGTTAAATTTATCTTTATCTATTAAATCAAAATCTTTGGCTATTTTTATCCTTAAAGCACCCAAAGCAGTTTTTACGATTTTTCTTTTATCTGCAATAATTAAAAGCATGTCGCCGTTTTCTATTTCTAGGTTTTTGATTAAATTTTCACTTACCTCTTCTGTTACAAATTTACTGCTACTACCGGTAAATGTATTTTCGTATTTTAAGTATGCAAGAGCTTTAGCACCATATGTTTTAACAAATTCTGTTAATTTATCTATTTCTTTTCTTGATAGATTTATATTCTTTAATACAATAGCATTGATTATTCCATTATTTTGGATAACATCTTTAAATACGGTAAAATCGGTGTTTTCGAAATATTTTGTAATGTCTTTTATTTGCATATCAAATCTAGTATCTGGTTTATCTGAACCATACATTTCTATTGCGTCTTGATATTTCATTTTAATAAATGGAGTTTTTATATCAATATTTTTTACTTCTTTAAATATGTGTTTTAATAGACTTTCGGTGATATTCATAACATCATTTTCGTCTACAAAACTCATTTCCATATCTATTTGGGTAAATTCTGGCTGCCTATCTGCTCTTAAGTCTTCGTCCCTAAAGCAGCGGGCTATTTGATAATATTTTTCAAAACCACTCATCATAAGTATTTGTTTGAAAAGTTGTGGTGATTGAGGTAATGCATAAAATTTTCCTTTATTTACTCTTGATGGTACAAGATAATCTCTTGCTCCTTCTGGGGTTGATTTACATAAAATTGGTGTTTCTATTTCCAAAAATTCGTTTTCATTTAAGAAATTTCTGGATGCCTGCATAATTTTATGTTTTGTTTTTATATATTCCTGTGCTTTACTTCTTCTTAGGTCTAAATACCTATATTTTAATTTAGTTTCTTCTAAAACATTTGAGCTATTTATGTCGAAAGGCAATTCAGCTGATTTATTTAATATTTCTAGATTATTTACTTCGACTTCTATTTCACCGGTTTTTAAATTTTCGTTTATTTTTTCTCTTTTAATTACTTTACCCTCTGCTTTTATGACGTATTCATTTTTTAAGGAAGATGCTAGCTTATAGTATTTGCTTTCAGGATGGACAACAAGCTGGATAATACCGCTTCTATCTCTTAGGTCGATAAAAATTAGGCCACCTAAATCTCTTTTTTTATTTACCCAGCCATATAAGGTTACTTCTTCATTTAAGTTTTTAATATTTATGCTTGTATTATTAATCTTCACTTTTATCACCTAACTTTTCATCTAAGAAGTTTATAATATCTTCTACTTTTACTTTATATTCTTCTTTAGTTTGATTATTTTTAACTGTTAAAGTATTATTTTCCATTTCTTCTTTACCAATTATTATAATGTATTTAGCTTTTAAGTCATCCGCTTTTTTAAAGTTACTTTTGAAGCTTTTACTTGCGTAATCCATTTCAATGTTAAAACCGTTCATTCTTAAAGCGTTTGCAAGATTTAAGACATAATCAGAATCAGCGTCTTCAGCTTTAAACATATAGACATCTAATTCTTTTTTTTCTTTAATATCAATATTTTCTGAGTGAAGTGCTTCCAGTAATCTTTCTATACCAATTGCAAAACCAACTCCTGGCATTTTAGGCCCACCAACACTTTCAACTAAGTTATCATATCTTCCGCCACCGGCTAAAACATTTTGACTTCCAAAGTCTTTTATATCAGCTTCTACTTCAAATACTGTATGAGTATAGTAATCTAAACCTCTTACTAAGTTTTCTGATACGGTATATTCTATATTTAAAGCATCTAAATATTTTTTAACATCTTCAAAGTGTTTTTTGCTTTCTTCATTTAAATAATCTGTTATTTTAGGGGCATTTTTCATAATGTCTTTATCACTATCTACTTTACAATCTAGAATTCTAAGAGGGTTTTTTTCATATCTATTTTGACAGTCTTCGCATAAATCATTTAGGTATGGCTTAAAATAATTAAGCAAGGCTGTACGGTAGGCATCTCTTGACGCTTTATCACCTAGTGTATTTATTTTTACTTTTATTCCTTTAAGACCTAAAATATTAAACAAATTAGATGCCATGCTGATAACTTCAGCGTCCATGATAGCACTTTCTACACCAAAAACTTCGACACCGAATTGATAAAACTGTCTATGTCTTCCAGCTTGTGGTCTTTCATATCTAAACATTGGTCCCATGTACCAAAGTTTTAAAGGTGTGTTTATATATAATTTGTTTTCAATTATACTTCTAACTACACCAGCAGTTCCTTCTGGTCTTAATGTTAAAAGTCTATCTCCTCTATCTTTAAAGTCATAAGTTTCTTTATTTACCATATCCGTCGTGGCAAAATCTTCACGGTGGAATAACTGTCCAGCTTCAAAGATAGGTGTTTCAATATAATGAGCATTATATTTATCCATTAATGCTTCTAGTAATTTTTTTAAATAAAGCATTTCTTCTGCTCTATCACCATAAATGTCATATGTTCCTTTTGGTTTTTGCATATAATTCACTTCCTTAACATTAAAATTATATTGTTTTTTTTAGTAAAAGTCAATGAAAAATAAGGATGTATAACACCCTTATTTATTTTCTAATTTTTTTCCGCGATATAAGATGATACCTACACCAACAGCAATTATTAATAATCCGCTACCTAATATAATAAGTGGAATATTAGCGGCAGTATTTGGAACAACGATAGTTGAACCACATTTCCATTCACCATATAAAGTCATATTTTTGTTTAACTCAGAACCATTTGTCCATTTACCTGTTAAATCACTACTTGTATACCAACCGTTGAATTTGCAGTTTTCTTGTCTAGTTGTTAATTCTTTTTCTTCAGTATACTTAGTACCCTTTTCATAACAAGTTTTTCCTGGTGTTGGATCAGTTAAGCTAGCGTCTGGTTTGACATTTCCAACAATAACATAATCAACACAAACCTTTGGTTTAGCAACTGCAATAGCGAATGTTGCTTCATCAGTTACTTCTTCAGTTTCAGGATATAATGCAACAACTCTTTGATATGAACTATCACTTGGAGAGTAGATAGCTGCTTTATTTGATGTCATAGTAGCTTTTGCCGTAATTTTAAATTTCATTGAACTACTTACATTATCAGTAGGAACTTTAACTAAAACACTGTCACCAGATTTAAATGTCTTTTTAACATTGCCATCTAAGTCAGTAAATATAGTTCCCTCTGGTGCGTTTGAAGCATCAATTGTATAAGTTTCTGTACCTGTTGTGTAAAATTTAATTACACTTGATCCAAAATACTTTTGGTCTAAAGATAAAGACATACTTTCAGCACCTAAAACATGTTTAATAGATAATGTTTCATTTGCCTTAGCGTTTTTAGCGTCATTTACTAATTTTTGAATTAATGGTCTAATTTTATAAGGATCAGCACCATCAGTTGTGAAATCTTTACTCAAAGCGCCTGTTTGACCAGTTTCAGCTAAATACCACCAAACAGCAGCTTGAGTAATAAATCTATCCATATCTCCACCGTTATCATAAATATATTTATTTGGATAACCGTTTTCTAGGATATATCTAACACCACTATCAGCGTCGCTACTGTAAGTCATTGTAATAGTCTTTTCAGGCCATTTCTTTTCTACATCCATACAGTAAGCGGTTTTACCGTCAGTTGTTTTGAATTTTGCCCAGTTATAGCTTTCACCAATGGCAGAACCCATAACACCTTCACGGTTAATTGTAGTACTCTTTGGAGCGGCATAAGAAGTATTTATACCGAATGCAAAGAATACTGCAAAAATTAATAAATAGTTAAATATTTTATTTAATTTTTTCATATACTTTTCCCCCTCACACGTTTTTCGCTAGTATAATAACACTTTTATATGTTTTTGTCAAATCAACACATTATCTTCTTCTTGAATATGTTTCTGGTTCTTCTAAATCGTCAACTGGGTGATTTTTAACCCACTCTACTGCGAAATCTTCTAATTCTTCATTTTCAATTTTTTTATCTTCAGCATTTGGAACGAATGATAAAGTTGGATTTGCAGCAGGTCTATCATATCTCTTAATATCTGGACCATCTATAACTTTTAATTCTGGGCCGTTTTCTTTTCGATATTTTGAAGCTAATCCTGTACCAGCAGCTAACATTGCAGCTCCAAGTGCTCCAGCAGCAGCTACTGCTTTTGTATTTGTTGAATCACTTGTTTTTGGAAGTTGAGTTATTTGTTCTGTTGGTGTTACAGGCGTTGGTTCTGGAATTGGAGTAGGCTCTGGAGTTGGAGTTGGTTCTGGTATAGGTTCAGGTGTTGGTTCCGGAGTTGGAGTTTCGTCCGGATCCGGAGTAATATCTGGTGTCTCTGTGATTTCCGGTGCAGGTGT
>CAKPAT010000043.1 GCA_934133155.1 uncultured Bacilli bacterium | reverse complement strand
TAGAAGTGGACCTTTTTTCTCTAATAGGTATAGATCTATTTCACATTTATCTTTTAAAAAGTTTAATGTATCAACATGTGCTCTTTCAGCGCCTCCCATATCTAGAGTATAACCGAATATTAATATTTTTTTCATTATTTCACCTCTTTATTTTGGATATTATTAGTACTGGAATGTACATGAAAATTATTTTTATTTTGGCTGGGTGATTTTTGAGTATTGTTTTAAATTTTTGTTTTGCATAAATACTGAATAATATATACCCATATACATTATAAAAGCTATGACTGAATTCATATTCTTCTTTGAAATATAAACTATTTCCTATTGGATTTTTTTTAACTAATGAAAAATAATTATTGGAGTAACCATTTTCTAAGTATTCTTTAGATGCAGCTACAAAGTTTCGACATTTAAGGTTATAGTTTTTACTAATTCTATTAAAAATTAAAGCTTCTGGGATAAATTTTTCTTTTTCTATTAATGGAAATGGATATCTTTTTGCAATATCTGTTTTTAAAACGATTAATTTATCACCTTTAACTTTTAACTTGTGGTAAATATCATAATAGTTTTGGCTTTCACCGTCTTTTGGAAATTTTGTTCCTATTATTTTTTTTGTTTTGATATTATTTTGTAAATATATAACTCCGGCATTTTTATTTAGTGTTTTAAAATCTTTTTCTATTTCTTTCAGGATATTTTCATTTAAAATATCGTCTGAATCTATACTTAAGAAAATGTCACCTTCAGCTTTTTCTAAACCCATATTGTAAGCGGAAGGTTTTCCGCCATTTTCTTTTAGGAAGTATCTTATTTTTATTTTGTTTTCTTTGATTAAAGTTTTAATATAATTTTGGGTTTTATCTTGTGAACCGTCATCGATTATAAGCCATTCAAAGTTAGAACTATCTTGTTTAAGTAGTGATTGATAAAGTCTTTTTAATTCGTTTTTTCTATTGTATGTTGGGGTAAATATTGTTATCATAGTGCCTCCTAAAATATTTTTGTATAAATCCTCAAGCTTATTTTGGAGATTATTTTTTTCACTAATTTTTTAAAATTGTATGGCTTTATTCTATTAAAAGCGTTTATTTCTTTTAAATTTTTTTTATATGTTTTGTAATCTTCTTTGTTTAAATATTTACTTTTAAAAAATAGGCATTCTGTCATGTATGACATTATCACATCTTTTTTAAGGCTTTTTACTTCTTTATCAAAGATATTCATTATTTTAGCATATTGATAATAAATATCATCTGCCATTTTTTTTATTTTGCTATAGTTTAAGTCTTTGGTGATACTTCCGCTTCTTTGACGGTAATAATAGCCAGTATAAGAAATACAAGTTATTTTATTGCAATAATATAAAATAAGTGGAGTTAGTCCATAATCTTCATGTAATCTTGAAATTTCGTATTTAAAATCATGGTTTTTAAAAAAATTTGCATTATAGCAGTATAGCCATACTGGTTCAACAAAGCTTCTTGTAACAAGTTCTTTTATTATATCTTCTATGTTTACGTTTGTATATTCTTTTTCTTCATATGTTTGTGTTACGTTATTTTCTTCGTCACATAGTGCACATGAGAATCTTACTAAATCTACTTTATTTTTTGTTAATGTTTCATTTAATTTTAAAAGCAAGTTTTCGTCTATATAGTCATCAGAGTCTACAAACAATATATAATCTCCTGTGACGTATTTTAATCCGTAATTTCTGGCAGAAGATAATCCCCCATTTTCTTTTTCATAGCTTTGAAATCTTTCGTCAAAGGTATATTCGTTTATTATTTCTTGACTACCGTCTTTGGTACCGTCATTAATGATTATCACTTCAAAATTGGTGTATGTTTGATTTAAAATGCTGTCTAGACATTTTTTTATGTATTTTTCTACATTGTAAACTGGAACAATAATACTAAATTTCACTGTTATCACCTTAATCTAAATAGTCTTTTAAAAAGCTTTTTTTTATACCTTTTAAGTAAATTTTATTTCTTTTTCTTATTCTATATTTATTTAATAGTTTATCTTTTGCTTTTGGTTTTATTTCTTTTTTTGGTGCCATTTGCATTTCATTTGAGGTATATTTGTTAAGAATTTGAAACCAATCATAAATATCTACTTTAAATATTTCTGGTTTTTTTCTATAAGCCATAAGTAATAACGTTTGGTCGTCATCGATAAAACCTAAGTCAATCATTTCATTTAATGCGTTATACATTAAGTCATAAAATTCTGGCATAAGCTTTCTTGGTAACATATATGGACACCCTTGGATATAAACTTCACTATTTTGAATTATATCAAAGATTGGTTTGCCATCGTCTTCTTTTAGTGCCGATAGATAGATTTTATCTTCAAATGGATATTCCCATAGCATTTCAAAATCTTTTTCATTTGTATAAAAATCTCCACCATGGTTAAACCCAAAGTCAAACCACGCAAGAAATTCGCTATCTGTTTTTTTAGAAGCATCTAGCATGCAGTATGTTTTTAAGAACATTATGTAATCATATTTTGCCATGTTATCTGGATTATATTTTAAGTATCTAAAATTTTTATAGTATTCGTCATTTTCAATTTTTTGCATTTTTTTATACATTTCTGGATAAAGTGCATAAATATCGTCTATTACGATTATTTGAGTTTTATCTTCTAAGTTAAGTGATTTTCTGATTTCTTCTATTTCTTCTTTAAATTCTTTTTGGGTATATATTATTAAATTGTTTTTAATTCTAGCCCAAAATTTAAAGTAATTTATGTATTTGTTATTACCTCTCGCATAGTTTGAGGTGAAATCTCCTCTACCAATATCAAAGTAAGCGGTTACTATTGTTATATCTTTCATATTATTTCTCCTTAAATTTTTCTAATATTTTTACAAAATCATTGTAATAGTTTTGTGAGTTAAATTTTTTTGCATGTTTATAGGCTTTTAATCCCATTTCTTTTAATTTATCTTTTTTATTATAAAGGGTTATTATTCCATCTTTTAAATTGGTGACGACGTTTTTATCCTTTTCTACAATGATTGAGGATTCTTTATCTAAATATTCTGGAGCACCACCTGTTTTTGTTGCTAGCATTACTTTTTTACATATCATTGTTTCAATACATGCAAGTGGTGCGGCGTCTTCCCAAAGGGATGGAAGGCAGACTATATCAGCGCTTGCATAGTATTTATATACTTCCCAGTTGTTAACGTATCCGGTGAATATTATTTTATTTTCATATCCGGTAACTTCTTCTTTTAGTTTTTCGGTATATTCGTTTTGCTTTCCATTTAAAAATGAGCTTGAGCCTAAAATAAGAAGCTTGATATTTTCATTTTTTATTTGTTTTACGGCTTTAATTAACTCTAAAACACCTTTAACTTTTGTCAGGCGGCCACAGTATAATATAACAAAATCGTCTTTTTTTATGTTATATTTATTTCTAATTTCTTTTATCTCTTCTTCTTTTACTTCTTTATCAAATTTACTTATATCAATACCATTATTTAGGTATGTTGTTTCAATTTCTTTGGTACTTTTTTTAAAATCGTCTGTAACGAACTTTGATACGCCAATTAATTTAGAAAATGTTTTTTCTATCTGTATGTTAGATTTTCCTTGATGGTGCAGGTGCAAGATCATTTTTTCTTTTGGAAAGTATTTTAAAAATTCTTCAAAACTTTCATAATGACCACCTTCTGCTATTATATAATCAAAGTTTTCATTTTTTATTTTATTTAAAACTAGGTGGTTATAGGTGTTTTTATTTGTTTTTAAAATCTTGTTTGAAATGTTATATTTTACCGCCAGAAGACTATATTCAATATTTTTTTTGATATAAATGAATTTGGTTTTTTTATATTTTTTACTTTCATCTTCGGCTTTTTTGTTATAAATAGATACTATTGTTAAGTCTATTTTATTTTCTTTTTCTTGCTCTTTTACTAAATTAGTTACAAGGCCTTCTATTGCACCACCGTTTACATTTGGTACGGGCAGTAAGTTTGGGGTTATTAAACATACTTTAAGCATTTTTTTTCCTCCTTAGAAATTTATTTTTAAAGGTTCGATATAAACCTTTAAATTCTTTTGTTTTAAAGGTTAACAAGGCAAATAGTAGTGTAGTAAGTATAGTTATTGCTAAAGCTTTTATCATCCATGTTAAATAGTTTTTAGCGATAAATAAACTTGATAGTTTAAACATTAATAGGCCAACTATTATTGTTATAAATATGTATATAAAGTATTTTATAAAATATTTTTTTGTGTTTTTATTTTTAAATAAGTATTTATATAAAAGTATTGGGTCAAACCAAAAGAATGTGAGTATTTTGGCAAGGGTTGCTCCTAAAAATATTCCGGCTATACCAACTGATTTAGCAAATAGATATGAAAGTATGATGTTCAGTATTACTTCGTATAAAGGTATTAGCTGGGCTTTTTCAAATAGTCCACTTGTTGTTCTAAAGGTGTAGCATGCGAAGTTTACACCATTTACGTACATATTTAAAAGTATGGCAAAGACGATTATATTTCCAAATAAGTAATTATCCCCTATCCAAATGGAGATAAAGTTGTTTATTACACTCATAACTATAACGCATGTTATTCCAAATATAAAGAAACACATGAATAAAATTTTATAAAAGACTTCTTCTTTTTTACTTTCATTTTCTTTAGCATTTAGGTTTCCAACACTTGGTTCTAATGCGTTCGTTATTTGATTTATAAACATATTTAAATAGTTTGTTATTAAGCTGTAATTTGAATATATACCAACGCTTGTAATTCCGATAGTCGCTGACATGATTATATTAGATGTTCCATTTATGATTGATGGATTTAATTTATAAAATATTAGTGCTTTAACTTTCTTGTTTATTTCTCCTCTTTCTTCTTTTGAAAGTGGTGTTACGTTTTTTTCTTTAATAAATGGGAACATTTTATCAGCTTTTTTGCTAATTAATATATTATTTAAAAGGGTGCATATAATTTGAATTAGTAAGTATATAATAAAGTTTTTTGTTATAAGAAGGAATATTATTTGAAGTATGACTTGTAGCCATTTAAATATTTGGTTATAAACAGATACAATGTAATTTTGCTGATAGGCGTTTATTATGGCTGTTTTATATGCGTAGAAATATCCGATACATGTACTTATTAGAAATAATATATATATAAAATTTAGATTTTCTTTAATATGTGGTGGATTTTTAATAATAATGTCCATAAATGGGATTACTAATAGTCCAAGCACAAGCATGGTTATACCTATTATGGTATAAACTTTTTTATAATATTTTAGTAAGGTTTTTATTCTTTCTTTATCATCATCAGCTACTGGTTTATACATCATGTATAATAGAGCTGTACCGAAGCCAAGTTCAACGAATGACAATGTTGATAGAATGTTGGAGAATAAACCGTTTACACCTAGATAATCTTCTGAAAGCATTTTAATAAAAACTGTTCTTCCAACAAAACTTAAAATTATTGATAGAAACTGCGTAACCATACCGATTATACTGTTTTTTGTAAAATTTTCTGTTCTTGATTTTTTTTGAAAAGTTTTCGCCGTTTGCACAAAATCACCTACATCTATGTTTAACTACATTATACACGAAAAAAAAGAAAAAATCTCAAAATCTGAGATTTTATTTTAAATCGCCGGTTTCATCCATTATTAATAAGAATAATTCGGCGGCTGTCCATGAATGAACTGGTGATATTCTATTTTCTTTGTAGTAATCACCTAATACATCCATTTTATCATAGTTTGCCATACTGGCATTTCTTTCAAATGATAATGGATAAACGTTTTTATTCATAACAAATTGGCCTTGTTTTACTGTGTGGTACTGAGCTATTGATAGATATGGATAATCTGTACTAATATTATTTTTAAAATATCCATTATATTTATTTGGATTATACCACCAAGCTAATGCTTCATAGGAGTCTTCCTCACCTTTTATAGAAACTGTTCTTTTTTCATTTAAGGCGTTTAGGCCGAAGTTATACCATTTTTTTTGATATATTTCATGTTTTGCTCCATCAGTATTTGCGGTGAAACCTTTTTCTTTAGCTTCGTCTTTAATTTTTTGAATTAAATTGTTTTGATTTTCAGAAAATGATAAAAGGTACAATAATTCTCCTAAATTATCCGGCTCTTTATTTCCATTTTGGTTATCATAAATATCTGTAATATTATCTATCCAATCTTTAATTAATGATATGTTATTTGTTTGGTTTAACGCCATAGCAACCATAGCGGCATCACGATACCAAGCATTTTCATATACTATAATGTTTGGTTTTATTACAGAGTTTTCTATGTTAAATAAAAGCTCCCCATATAATGTTTTTTTGATATTTTGATATTTTTGGTCTTTAAAATCTTCTAAGTCTATATAAGTATTGTCAACTACTTCGTCATTAACATATATTCCATTTTCGTTTTCTTCTATTTTTACTTTTTTGCCATCTTTTGTTATTAAAACTACGGTGTAATCGTTTGGAATAATTAGAAAATTATCTACATCCCAACTATATAATACTTCTTTTGTTTGAATATTTGTAAGTTTTCCATCTTTGTAAAGAAGTTTTGCTCTTGAACCCATACCAAAGAAGTAATAATCAAAGTCTCCTATATCAGTTAAAATTGTATTATGTGAGCTTACATACTCTTGGTATTCATTATTATATTTTAGATAGCTTTTGCTTTCCTTTTTAAATTCTTTTTGGATTTTTTCTGGAATTAAACTTATTTCTTGTTTTTCTTCTTTTGGCCCGAATTTAAAACCTAATAATCTATTATATTTTTCGGCCGTATTTATATTTATAAACAATAACTGCATAATAAATATAAATATTATAATTGTAATGATTGATTTTGGTTTTTTATTTGCTTTTATTTGTTTATAGATATTAAATATTAGTATGTAGAAAAGCGTGATGAATAAAAGTGTGAGTAAAATCAAAGCTGGTGTTGTGAAATTACTTCTTAAAACATTTGGAGTTAATACTAAGTTTTCAATTCGTAAAATCTTTTTAAAGATGTATAAATTATTTAGGATTTCCCCTATCAAAATTAATATTAATATTGGAGTGAGTATTTTATTTACTTTCGTTTTTTCTTTATAATTTACAAAGAATAGTATAAATATTAAATACATGAAATGACATGAATATAAGAATGAGTTTTCGCCATAAATCATATGAAGTGTGGTATTAAAGATTAATGCGAGAATTAAAGCAATATTTATACATTTGTTTTTTTTGAAATTTTTGATTAGGTATATTAATATTATCAAGTAAAATGTGAATGCTAATATTATAGAAAGTGTACTTGTTTTGCCAAAACTCATAACGGCGCCGTCAGGAGTGTTTTTATTTAGTTCTATGTTTGAAGATACAAATGAATTAATATAGCTATTTTTTACTACATTTTTAAATTTATCAAAGTTTATATTAAAATCCATATAGTTTTGCTCTTCTGTGTAGTTACTATTTAAATCATATATTAAACTAGTGTTGTTCCATGCTATATTCTGAACGAAAGACAATATTACAGCTGATATAATGACTAGCACATTGATTAAAAAAATGTTTTTAAATTTTAGTTTTCTTGATATTAATAACATTAATGATATGATTAAAAATATTATGTAATTAGTGATGGTAAAGCCAATTGTGGTTATTCCAAGGAGTATTAAAATTGTTTTATCTTTTTTTTCTGCGCTTTCTTTTTGCATGATCTTTATAAAGTAATAAAATAAAATTATTAAAAATAAGGCTGCAACGTTATAAACTTCTACGCCTGATGTGAATATAAAGTATGCAAATGTGAAACCAAACATCGCACTTACTAGTGCTTTTATTTTGCTTGATATATCGAATAATGTAGCTATTTTATATATAAAGTATACTGATAAGCTGCTTACAAACGAAGAAAATATAATTAATGATATGGTGCTATTTTGAGTTACTGCATTTAACATTAAAATTAGTGGCTGAACAAGTATGATATAAAGTGGATGGACTTTTACTCTATAGTGGTCGTCTAATATTGAGGAAAAGTCAGTAAATATGCGGGCATTATCAGAACCAAAGAACAAGTTATTATTGTGACTTAAGTCATAGTTATAATATGCAAATATTCCTAGTAGCAGATAAAATGTAAAAAATATTATGGAGATTAAAAGTGCTATTTTTTTATCTTTAATTTTACTAGCTTCTTTTATGTCTATTTCTTTTTCTTTATAGTAAACGGTTGTTTTATCAAATATTTCTAAATTTTTTATTTCTTCTGTATAAAATATTTTGCCTTTTATTTCTTTAGAAAGTTTAACATTTGGTGTTTTATTTGCATATGGCTTTAATATTAAATCTAGGTTTTCACTTAATATGTATACTTTTTCTTTTTTAATTTTTTCTATAAAGATTGGATTTATTTTTTTATTTTCTTCCCAAAATTTTTTTGCTATGTCATTTATATTTGGAATTTTTTTTAAAATTTTTGTTGTTTTTTCATTAAATTTATTTTTACTAAAGATATAGTAAAACAGTATTAACGGAAAATATAGTATTATTTTTTTATTATTTTTTAGTGTAAATATTAGAAAATCTAGTATTAAATTCCCTTTATAAAATGAATTTTTTACACTAAAGGTGCATGATTTAGACATATAGTACTCCTCCTATATATATTACGTAAAAAATAGAGCTTATTATCAAAATTTTATCTGATAAAAGGACATCTACAGGGTCTGCCAATGAATCTTTTTCAACAATTAGACTATATTTCATAATGATAAATATTAATATGATTATGCTTATTAATAATGGATCATTTGGAACGTTTGCTCCAAAGATACACCAAAGACTGTAAAAAGCGATTGTTAATCCTAAGAAAATTGACATCATTTTATCTAAAAATTCTTTACTGTAATATTTTAAAACTGGTCTTGATTTTTTGTTTTTGATAAATTCCCCTCTTCTTTTACCAATTACTAAATACAGTGAGAATGATAATATTGTTAAATATAGCCAGCTAGATATTTTAGCATCTATGATAAATCCACCAAAGTACACTCTAATTAAAAAACCTAGCGATAGAATTATCATATCTAATATTGGTATGTGTTTACCTTTTTTACTATAAAAAATGTTTAGTAATAAATAAAATATTAGACATAAACTTGCTTTTATTAATGTATCTTTTGATATTAAGTTTATTTTATATGTGATAAACTCTATCAGTAAACTTGATATTATTAATAAAATAAATGTTATGTAAGCTTTTTTTATTGTTATTTTTCCGCTTGCTATTGGCCTATTTTTTTTAACAGGGTGTAGTTTGTCTTTTTCAACATCTTGTATATCATTGAAAACATAAACTGACGAAGCAATTAGACAAAAGCTGATAAATGAGATAAGACAAGCAGTAAATAAATCTTTGTTTAATAGGTTGCCGCTAAATAAAATCGGAAGAAATATGAGTAAATTTTTAACATAATGTTTTACTCTAAATAGTTTTAAATAATTTTTCATTTATATCACCTAATACTCTCTTATAAATTTAGAAAATTTTTCTTTTATTTTTATAATGGGTTTTCTTTTGCCAATAAATTCAAATATTTTTTGCCTGATACATTCGATTAGTGTACATACTATAAATATTCCTAGTGTTACTATGATTAGATATATTATGAATTTATTATTGTATGTAAAGCTATTTATATCTGTTTTTAAAAAGGAATAAATGTGCTCTTTTACTAAATAGTTTTCAGTTATTAAATATACGCCTAGGCAATAAGGACTGATTTTAATGATAAATTTAGAAAATAGGTTATCTTTTATATTTAGGTTTTTAAAAAATACAAAGAAACTAACAGATTGAATTATTACTATGGGATTACTATATATTAAACTTTTACTACTGATGATATTGCCAATAAAGATAAAAATATTGCTATCTAAACTTTGCATGTAGTTGCCATAATTTGATATTGTTAGATTTAAGAAGGCACATGTTATAAATGTTATTAAACATATAACTTTGATTTTGTTTTGAGAATAATTTTTTAAATGTAAGTTATTATTTATTACTTTGAAATCCTCTACAATTAACAGTCCAATTGATATATAATATAGAAAACA
>CAKPAT010000042.1 GCA_934133155.1 uncultured Bacilli bacterium | reverse complement strand
ATATGACGAGTGATAGTGGCGTCGTTATTGCAAAAGTGACTGATGGAATAAAAACTGTTTATAGTTCTTATAATAGAGTGAGTGCTTAGGCACTTTTTCTTTTTTTTAAGCGGTTTTTGTTTGATAAAGCTTTAAAAATGTTTGATTTTAATATATAATGTTCTTGTACGCATTATGGAGGTAAAAAAAGTGGATATAGAATTTAATAATGTTACTGAGCTTTATAATAGGTTACTACCAGCTTTAAGGTCAAAGGTTACTGAACTTAAAAATAATGGTTATGATTATTTGAATGTTAATGATGTGTGGAATTATTTAAAAGACACGAGGTGGCAAAATAGTCACAATTTGACTTTAAGTGATATGGTTAGTGATATTTTATATAGTGATAATGAACTTATTGATGCTTATTTTAAACTTCATTTAAGAGATAGAAATGTTTAGTGGGAGGATTTTTATGAAGAAGAAAAATAGACTTAGTACGAAGATTATTTTTACTTTGGCTTTGGTAATTGCTTTTACTTGCCTTTTAATTCCTGTTTTGAATAATATTAAGTTAGGTCTTGATTTGCAAGGTGGGTTTGAGGTTTTATATAAAGTTGAAAGTTTAGATGGTAAAAGTAAGGTTACTAGTGATATGGTAGATGCGACTTACAAAACTATTACAAAGCGTATTGATGTTTTAGGTGTTTTGGAGCCTACTATTAGTATTGAGGGTGATAAGATTAGGGTTCAGCTTGCTGGAGTTGATAGTGCTGAAGAGGCTCAACAAGTTTTATCACAAACGGCTAGTTTAACTTTTAGAGATACTGATGATAATTTGCTTATGTCTAGTGATGTTTTAAAGAATGGTGGGGCAAGAGTTGGTCAGGATCAAAATGGTAAACCAGCGGTGGCTTTAAGTGTTAAGGATACTGATGCTTTTTATAAGGCTACTAAAAAGGTTAGTGAGATGTCTGATAACCGCATTGTTATTTGGCTTGATTTTGAAGAGGGGGTTAATTCTTTCGCTTCAGAAGGCTCTAAGTGTGGTAATTCTGATAGTTCAAATTGTTTGTCTGTAGCTACTGTTTCTCAAGGTTTTAGTAGTGATGTTATTATTCAAGGTAATTTTGAAAAAGAAGAAGTGCAAAATTTGGTTGATTTGATTAATTCTGGTAGTATGCCAACTAAGCTTGTGGAACTTTCTAGTAAGACAGTTGAGCCTTCTTTTGGTGCTAATTCACTTCAAATGACGGCTACTGCTGGTATTGTTGGTATTATTGCGGTTGCTTTATTTTTGATTTTTGTTTACAGATTTTCTGGTGTTATTGCGAGTGTAGGTATTGTTATTTATACTTCACTTACGTTCTTTATTTTTTGGATGATTAATGGTACATTAACGCTTCCTGGTATTGCTGCTATGATTATTGGTGTTGGTATGGCTGTTGATAGTAATGTTATTAGTTTTTCTAGGATTAAGGATGAACTTTATGATGGTCATGGGTTAAAGCTTGCATTTAAAAATGGTAATAAAGAGTCTTTAAGCTCTATTGTTGATGCGAATGTTACTACTTTGATTGTTGCTATTATTTTGTTTATTTTTGGCCAAAGTAGTGTTAAAGGTTTTGCAACAATGCTTATTATTAGTATTTTTGTAACGTTTGCTGTTATGGTTTTCTTTACAAGATGGCTTATGAAGAGATTTGTTAGTACGGGCTTTTTCGATAATAAATTAAAGCTATTTATCGGTATTAATCCAAAGGATGTGCCTGATGTTAAAAATGGTGAAAAGAGAACTAAATTTTTCTGGAAAAATCTTGATTTTGTTAAGAGCAGAAAAGTGTTTATTACTATTTCTTTAATTATTGTTGCTTTAGGTATTGGATTTACATGTGTTAATGGTCTTAAACTTGGTGTTGATTTCCGTGGTGGTACGGCGATTACTTTGAAGACTGATGAGAGTTTAAAAAAGAGTGATTTGACTAATGATATGAAGGAACTTTCTTATGATATGTATTCTTTTGAAAAACAGTCTGATGGTTCTTATTCTGTTAGAATTTCAGATTCTTTGTCTGCTAGTCAAGCAGATAGTATGAAAACTTATTTTAATGATAAATATGATGCGGATACGGATATTGATGCAATTAGTGATGTTGTTAAAAATGAACTTATTAAGAATGCAATTATGTCTTTGATTTTGGCTATTTTGGCAATTATTGTTTATATTTCTTTAAGGTTTAAGTTTAGCTACGGTGCTAGTGCAATTATTGCACTTTTATGTAATGTTCTTATTACTGTTTCTTGTTTCTCATTATTTGGTTTTGAGGTTTCTAGTATATTTATTGCGGCTATTTTATCTATTATTGGTTACTCTGTTAATGATATTATTATCACATTTGATAGAATTCGTGAAAATGTTTCAAAGAAGAAAAAGATTAAGAGTAAAGAGGAACTTGAGGGTATTGTTAATGACAGTTTAAGAAGTGTATTTAATAGAAGTATTATTACAACTTTAACTACTTTGATACCAATTGTTGCTTTAATGGTATTTGGTTCTAATGAGATATTTACTTTCTATGTGGCTTTGATGATTGGTTTTGTAACTGGAGTGCTTACTTCACTATTTATTGCTAGTCAGCTTTGGCTTGTATTTGAAAGTAAGGATTTGAAAAATGGTAAATCTAAGAAAAAAGATGTTTTACCTGATGAAATTCAAGAGATAAGTGTTAAGGGTATTAATGCTTAAAGAAAGGTGATTTTTTATGTATAAACATCAAACGGATGTTACTTTTGATGATTTAAAAGTGAAACTTGATGCGTATATTTTTGATAAAAAAGAACTTAAGATGATCAATAAAGCTTATGATTTTGCTTATCATAAGCTTTTTGACCACAAAACTTCAGCTTCTGAAGATTATATCACGCATATTTTGAATGTTGCTTTGATTTTAACTTCTATTAAGGCAGATTATGAGACTATTTCAGCGTCTTTACTTCATGGGGTTATTATTGATGGTGATGCTTCTTTAGAGGAGCTTGAAAATAATTTTGGTAAGGATATTACGGATCTTGTTTTAGGTATTACGAAGATTAATAAACTTAATTTTTCTTTGGATAATGAGTCTTTGATTAATAATCAAAGAAAGATTTTAGTTGGTCTTTCAGAAGATGTTAGGGTTATAATTATTAAGCTTGCAGATAGACTTAGTGATATGCAGATTTTATATGTGTATGATGAGAAAACAAGAAAGTTAATTGCAAAAGAGACTTTAGATGTTTTGACACCTATTGCAGATAGACTTGGTATTAATAATTTAAAACAGGCTTTAGAAGAACTTAGTTTAAGATATTTAAAACCAGATGAGTATTATGATATTGTTGAAAAACTTAATGCGACCAAAACTGAAAGAGATAATAATGTTGCTAAAATGATTGAAAGTGTTTCTGAAATTTTAAATAAACATGGAATTAAGCATGAAATTAAGGGCAGAAGTAAAAGTATTTATAGTATTTATAAGAAACTTGATAAGGGTAAACGCTTTAGTGATATTTATGATTTACTGGCTTTAAGGGTTTACGTTAATACAGAGCAGGAGTGTTACCAAGCTTTGGGTATTATTCATTCTAAGTTTAAACCTAAACCTAAAAGGTTTAAGGATTATATTGCAATGCCTAAGGCTAATTTGTACCAGTCACTACATACAACGGTTTTTGGGGTAAATGGTCAGCTTTATGAAATTCAGATTAGAACTTATGATATGGATAAAGTGGCAGAGTATGGTATTGCGTCACACTGGTCTTATAAAGAAAAAGGTTCGGTTAAGGCGTCACTGCAAAATGAAATGGAAAAGAAGTTACAATTTTTTAGAACAATTATGGATGCAAAAAAAAGTGATGATGATCTTTTAAGTAGTGCGAGAGAAGAAATTTTTCAAAGTGTTATTTATGTTTTTACGCCACTTGGTGATGTCATTGAGCTTCCACAAGGTTCTACTCCGATTGATTTTGCTTACAGAGTACATTCTAGTGTAGGTGATAAGGCGACTGGTGCGATTGTTAATTCAAATATTGTTCCTTTAGATTATAAGCTTGCTAATGAGGATATTGTTAAAATTATTACAAATAATAATTCAGCTGGTCCTAGTAGAGAATGGCTAGAATTTGTTAAAACTCCGCAAGCGAAAAATAAGATTAAGGCATTTTTTAATAGGGCTAATAAGGAAGAATATTTAAAAAAAGGAGAAGATGCTTTTTTTAAGGAGATTAAAAAAAGAAAGCTTGTTAGTAGTGAATTTTTAACTGAAGAGAATGCTAATAAGGTTTTGAGTGATTTAAAATTACAGAGTATGACGGACGTTTATATTTCTATTGGTAGTGGTAAGCTTTTAGCGGAAAATGTTATTGATATTATTTATAGGAAAAATAAAACGGCAGAGGAGACTGTTTTAGAGAGAGTTAGTAAAGGTTCTAATAGATCTTTAGATAGTAAGGCTTTAGTTTCTGTTTTAGGTGACTGTGATATTAAAATTAATTTAGCTTCTTGTTGTCATCCTGTTTGTGGTGATAGAATTACTGGTTATATTACTAAAGGATATGGGGTTACGGTTCATAGAATGGTGTGCCCAAATGTTTCTAATTTGGAAGAGAGAATTGTTGAGGTTAATTGGAATAAGGATGAGGCTATATTGGAAACTTCTATTTTAGTAAGGTGCAGTAAGAATGTTACTTTGGAACTTATTTCTAAGGCGAGTAATAATGATATTCCGGTTAAAAGTTTTAATAACCGTGATGATGTTATCTTTATGAATGTGCTTGTTAAAAATAAGGAATGTTTGGTTAAGTTTATGAATGATTTGAAAATGGTTCCTGGAGTTATTTCGGTAGAAAGATTTATTAAATGAGGGTTTTAGTTCAAAGAAGTTTATCTTCTTCAGTTAAAACTTCTGATTATTTTTCTAGTATTGATTTTGGTATGGTTATTTTGGTTTCTTTTACTTATGGTGATGATATTAAAAATATTGATTATATGGTACGGAAATTGGTTAATTTAAGAATATTTGATGATGATAATAGTATAATGAATAAATCTATTTTGGATGTACACGGAAGTGTTTTAAGTATTTCACAGTTTACTTTATATGGTGATGTAAAAAAAGGTAATAGGCCAAGTTATGCGAAAGTACTTAATTTTGATAAGGCTAAAGAGTTTTATGATATTTTTAATGAAAAACTTTCTTTATTTGTGCCAGTTAAAACGGGTGTTTTTGGGGCAGATATGCTTTTAAATATTCAAAATGATGGTCCAGTTACTATTTTATTGGAGGGGTAGTTTATGCTTAAAAATAGGGTTGATTATAAGTTAATTAATTTTGCTTTAATTGCTTTAATTGTTTATTTGGTTTATCAAACACGTGATTTTTGGATTGGTATTTTTGGACTTGTTTCTAAAATCATTTTTCCTTTTTTAGTGGCTTTTGCTTTGGCTTATGCTTTTTATCCTTTTGTTAGAAAACTTGTCTCTAAAAATGTCCCTAAGCCGCTTGCTTTAGTTACGGTTATTTTGTTTATTGTTGGTGTTTTGGTGCTTTTTGTTTCTCTTGTTACACCAACTATTATTACGCAAATGACAAGTTTATTTAATGGTATTATTTCGTTTATTCGTGAGCTTTCAAGTACTTATAATATTGATTTAAAAGATTTACAAGATACTTTATCTTTGAGTTTTAATGATATTTTGAAAAATGCTGGTTCTTATATTTCTAATGGTGCTTTAAGTGTTATTAGTATTTCGATTGATTATGCATCTAAGATCTTTATTATTTTTGCGGCTTTTGTTTATTTTTTAGCGGATATGGATAAAATTAGGTCGCTTATTAAAGAATATTTTAGAAGAAAACCTAGAAAGATTTATAATTATGTGGTAATGCTTGATAGGGAAATGGGCAGTTATTTATCTGGTTTTATGAAAATTATTTTAATTTCATTTTTTGAGTATACAATTGCTTATTTGATTATTGGTCACCCTAATGCTCTTATGCTAGGATTTTTAGCGGGTATTGGTAATTTAATTCCTTATTTTGGTGGTATTATTACAAATATTATTGCTGGTATTACGGCTTTTGTGATTAGTCCTGATTTATTTATTAAAACTTGTATTTTATTTGTGGCATTTTCAATGATTGATGGTTATGTGATTAATCCACTTGTTTATGGTAAGACCAATAAGGTTCATCCTTTGGTTGTTGTTGTTTCTGTATTTGCTGGTGGCATTTTAGGTGGTGTTTTAGGCATTGTTATTTCACTTCCTACAGCTATTTTGATTATTGCTACTTTAAAATATTTTAAAAAAGATATTTTAAGGATCAAGAAAAAAGGGATTGACTAGTGAGTTTTTATGTGATATTATTTGTTTAAATTGATGACGAAAGAATATTAAATATTTCCTCATAAAAAGTGAGCTTGGACAGTGAAAACAAGTTATGATAGTATTTAATTCCTACTTTCTGAGAGAAATGCAAACATTTCCGGCTTTAAAACCGTTATCTATAATTAAGTTAATAAAAGGATGGTACCGCATTGAATATGCTCCTTAGGTCCGTTCTTTTTTTGTTTGAAAGGGTGATTTTATGAAATTAAGTAACAGTTTTTTTTACACTTTAAGGGAAGATGCGAAAGACGAAGACTCTTCTAGTGGTAATTTTCTTGCAAGAGGTGGCTTTGTTTTAAAAGAGGCTAGTGGTGTTTATATGTTTATGCCTTTAGGTTTAAGGGTTAAGCAAAAGGTGGAGGCTATTATTCGTGATGAGATGAATAAGGCAGGTGCTAATGAAGTTTTAATGCCAGCTTTAATTCCTAGTGATATTTTTGAAAAAAGTGGTAGATATTCTTCTTTTGGTAGTGATATGTTTAAACTTTTGGATAGAAATGAAAGAGAATTTTGTTTAGGACCTACGCATGAAGAGTTATTTGTTATGGCGGCTTTTTCGAAGATTAAGTCTTATAAGGATATGCCTTTTAATATTTATCAAATTCAAGATAAGTTTAGGGACGAGGCTAGACCACGTTATGGATTAATTAGAACTAGAGAATTTACTATGAAAGATGCTTATAGTTTTGATGTTGATGAGGCTTCTGGAGATGTTGTTTATCAAAAAATGGTTACAGCTTATAAGAATATTTTTGATAGACTTGGTATGGATTACAGGATTGTTAGAGCTGATACTGGTGTTATGGGCGGAGATTTATCTGAAGAGTTTCAAGCGGTTACAGAAATTGGTGAAGATGTTTTAGTTATGTGTGATAGCTGTGATTTTGGCTCTAATATTGAAGTTGCTCCTGTTAAATGTGAAAGTCATGATTTAGAGGATGCTTTAGAGATGGAACTTATTTCAACACCTTCTGTTAAAACTATTGAAGATATTACATCATTTTTAAATATTTCTGTTTCTAAAACGGTTAAAACTTTAGTTTATAATGTTGATGGTGAAATTGTTTTTGCTTTAATTAGAGGTGATAGAGAGCTTAATGAGACTAAACTTAGAAAGCTTTTTGGTGCTACTTCTGTTACTATGGCAACTGTTGAGGAACTTTCTACTGTTACTGATGCGACTTTTGGTTCTTTAGGACCTGTTGGGGTTTCTTCTAAGATTGTAGTTGATAATGAAGTTATGAACATGAGTAATTTTGTTTGTGGGGCTAATAAGACGGGATACCACTATATTAATGTTAATTTGAAAGATTTTTCTATTTATAAATCTGGTGATATTGTTAATATTAAAGAGGGCGATATTTGCCCTAAGTGCGGTGGACATGTTTATTTTAAAAAAGGTATTGAAGTAGGAAATACGTTTAAACTTGGTTATAAGTATTCTAAGGCTTTAGGTCTTAATTATAGTGATAAGGATAATAATTTAAAACCTGTTTATATGGGATGCTACGGTATTGGTGTTGCAAGATGTATGGCGGCTATTTGTGAACAAAAGTCTGATGAAAATGGTCTTATGTGGCCTATTTCTATCGCACCTTATACTGTTTGTATTGTGCCTGCTAATATGAAAGATGATGTTCAGGTTAGTCTTGCTTTAAAGCTTTATGAAGAGTTTAATAAAAATGGTATTGATGTTTTACTTGATGACCGTGCGGAAAGATGTGGTGTTAAGTTTAAGGATATGGATTTAATTGGTATTCCATTTAGAATTACAGTCGGAAGAGATGCTTTAAATGGAATGGTAGAGTTTAAATCACGTGATGGTAAGATTAATGAGGTTATTTCTTCTGAAGATGTTTTAGATAAAGTTAAAGGATTTATGCAAAATTAGACATTATTTTAGTGTCTTTTTTTTTATAATGTTTTTGGTGGTTTTTTATGACTGTATATGTTGACGGTCTTTTGTTTTTGAATTTTGCTTTTGATTTTTTGCTTTTGGTTACGACTTCACTTGTTTTAAAAAGGAAGGTTTCTCTTTTTAGACTTTTACTTGGGGCTTTTTTCGGTAGTTTAAGTATTTTGATTTTATTTTTTAATGTTAATGGTATTCAGCTTTTTATTTTAAAGATTTATTTAGGTATTATTATGAATTTAGTTACTTTTGGTTTTCATGATACTTTAGATTTTATTAGGTGTTTTGGGGTGTTTTTTGTTATTAGTATTTTGTTTGGTGGTTTTTTGTATTTTCTTGATTTGGAATTTTCTTATGAACATAGTGGACTTATATTTTTTAAATCGGGTTTTAAAGTTAATATGATTTTTTTATTCATAATTTCACCTTTAATTTTATATATTTATTTTAAGCAGAATTCATTTTTTAAATTTAAGGTGAGTAATTTTTATACGGTTAGGTTTTCTATTGGGGGTGAGAATTTTTGCTTAAAAGGGTATTTAGATACAGGTAATACGCTTTCTTTTAAAGGTAAAATGGTGGTTTTTATTAATATGAAAAATAGGTTTAGACGTAAGAAATATTATGTGCCTTATAAGACTATTTCTGGGGTTAATGTTTTAGAATGTATTTTTGTGCGTGATGTTTTGATTGAAGGGGCGGGTGTGTATGATGTGTATTTAGGCTTTAGCGAAAATTTTAAGGTGTCTGGGTGTGATATTTTACTTAATGGGTTGATGAAAGGGTAGGTTATTTATGATTAAGAAGATTGTTTTGTTTTTTAGAGGTCTTTTTGAAAAAGATGGTGTTTTTTTTATTGGGAGTGCGGATAAGCTTCCGGAACCTCTTTCTAGGGAGTGTGAGTGTGATTATGTTAAAAGGTCAATGAATGGCGATGAGTTTGCGAGAAGTAAACTTATTGAACACAATTTGCGGCTTGTTGTTTATTTGGCTAAAAAGTATGAAAATACGGGTGTTGATTTAGAAGATTTGGTAAGTATTGGCAGTGTTGGTTTGATTAAGGGTGTTAATACTTATAAACTTGATAAAAATATTAAGCTTGCCACATATGCTTCTAGGTGTATTGATAATGAGATTTTGATGTTTTTAAGGAAAAATAAAAAGAGAAAAGGCGAGGTTAGTTTTGAAGATAGTTTGAGTTTTGATGCGGAAGGTAATGAACTACATTTGGAGGATATTTTGGGAACGGAAAGTGATTTAGTAACTAAAGATTTGGAAAAGGAAACTGATAAAAAGCTTCTTTATGACGAGATTAATAAACTTTCTTCAAGAGATAGGAAGATTATTGCTTTAAGGTATGGCCTTTTTGAGAATGAAGAGATGACCCAAAAGGATGTGGCATCTTTAATGGGAATTAGTCAGTCTTATATTTCAAGAATTGAAAAAAAAGTTATTAGAAAATTAAGACTTTTAAGTAAATGAAAAAAATCAAGGTTTTGCCTTGATTTTAACGTATAACGTCGTGTTATACGTTAATATTATGACTTAATTATAGCAAAATTTAGCTATTTTGTCCTTAAAATGCGTAACTAAATGTGAAAATGTGGCTTTATTTTATCATATAACACGACGTTATATGATAGGATGTGTATTATGAAGAGAAATTTGATTATTGTTTTGTGCTTGGTTTTATGTGTAATGGCAATAGGTTATTCTGCTTTTTCTTCAAAGCTTGATATAAATTCGTCTTCTGCAATTACCAGTAGTTGGAATGTGGAAATTACTTCAATTGATTTATATAAGAAAAATGGTAATGTTTCTGAAAGTAATAAGCCAACATTTACTAAAGATACGGCTAATTTTTCGGTTTTATTAGAACTTC
>CAKPAT010000041.1 GCA_934133155.1 uncultured Bacilli bacterium | reverse complement strand
ACTCCAAGCATTTTGTCGTCAGCGTATTTTAATCCGGCGTCAAAAACGAATATGTCTTTATCTACTTCAACCACATACATGTTTTTACCGTTTTCATTTAATCCGCCTAAGGCAAAAATTTTTATTTTACTCATTTTTTTCTCCTTTCTTTTTCTAAAAGCCGTAATAATTATATCAAAAATTAGCTTTAAAAGCAAAAGAAAAGTCATTTTGACTTTTCTATATTATTTCTTCTTTTATTTTTGGATTTTCTAAAGCTTTTATTAAAATGTCTATTTCTTCTTTGGTGTTATAAAAGTATAGACTTATACGGCATGTGTTTTTTATTTTCAATTCATCTTTTAGTATTTTGGCACAGTGATTACCTGCTCTAGTGCAGATATTATATTTATCTAAGTAAATTGATAGGTCTTGAGAGAATATATCTTTATAGTTAATTGTGACTATACCACTTTCGCTTTTTTCGTTATATATTATGATGTTTTTATTTTCTTTTAGTTTAGAAATTAGATATTTTTTGAGCTCTAGTTCTTTTTTTTGAATACTTTCAAAACCGATTTCCATGAGGTATTTTATTATGTAACCAAAGCCGATTACTCCGGCAACGTTCGGAGTTCCGGCTTCTAATCTTTCAGGCATGTTTTTGTAAATTCTTTCACCATCATGATTAAAGTCAGCATTCATACCACCACCAAAGATTATTGGGTGAATGTTATCTAAAAGTTCTTCTTTACCATATAATACACCTACTCCGGTTGGTCCACACATTTTATGGGCGGAAAAGGTTAGAAAGTCTATGTCTAAATCTTTGACGTCTATTTGCATGTGAGGTACACTTTGTGCACCATCTATTAATACTTTGATGTTTTTTTCATGTGCTAATTTTATTATTTCTTTGATTGGTCTTACGTCACCTACGACATTACTGACATGGGCGATGGAGATTACTTTGGTGTTTGGATTTAATGCTTTTTTAACATTTTCTAATGTTACTTCATGATTTTCGTTTAGGTCGATATATTTTACTTTTATGCCTATTTCATCTTGGAGTTCAAACCATGGAAGAACGTTTGAGGCGTGCTCACTTTTGGTGAGTAATACTTCATCGTTTTCTTTTAAGTTATATTTGAAGTAACCGAATATTATTTTATTTAATGAATCTGTTGCACCACTGGTAAAGGCAATTTCATTTGGTTTGGCATTTAACATTTGACTTACGAGTTTTCTTGTTTTTTCGTATTCTTCGCTGGCTTTTATGCTTAAGGTGTAGTCTCCTCTATGGGCGTTACAACTATAATGGTTATAATAATCGCTTATGGCTTCTGATAATATTTTGGGTTTTAATGTGGTAGCACCATTATCAAAGTATATTATGCCTGTTTTTAAGATTTCGAAATCTTCTCTATTCATTTTAATCACCTCCAATACTTATTTATTATTTCTTTTATTTTGTTTTCATAGTGTGTTATATTTTTTAATAAAAAACCTTGGGTTAGTAAGTTTTCGGCGTCTTTTTTTTCTATTCCGCGGCTCATTATGTAAAATATTTCGTTAAAGGAGAATGTTCCTATTAGAGCACTATGGTTAGCGATAACGTCGTTTTCGTCAATGAATAAATTTGGTTTTATGGTGCAGATATTTTTTGTCATGTTAATTATTCTGCCATCTTGGGCGATGTTGCAACCTTTTATGCCATTATTTACGAAACTGGATACGTTAAATTCTAGTTTTCCTTCTTTAATGTTTACTCCATTATTTCTTATGTGACTTATGGTGTTTTTGGCATTATGATAAACTAAAAAATTATATTTTTCTTCTTCTTTACTAATTGTTTTTAGGTTATAGTTTATTTCGGCGTTTTGTCCATTTAGATTTATAACAGTCATTTCTTTTATTTGTTTGGCGTCTATTATATTTTCGGTATTTAGGTAACTGTTTTCTTCTAGGTAGTATTTATACTGAAGTTTATATGTGCCGTTTTCTTTTAACTGATATATATTTGCTTTTACGTTTTTCTCTATATTGATGTAAATATCGGCTTTAACGTCTTTTTGGAATGCTATTTCTAAAGAAGTATCTTTTTTTATTTTTATTTTGATAACTTTAACATCTAGTAATTTACTTTCTTCTTTGGTTACTGTTATTTCTTCTGTATCTATGTTTTTTAGATTATCTATGATAACTTTATTCATTTTCTTCCTCGATCTTACTATAACCTTTTTTCTCTATTTCGTATACTAGATTTTCGTCACCACTTTTTATGATGTGGCCATCATTCATTATGTGGATATAGTTTGGTTTTATGTATTCAAGTAAACGATGGTAATGAGTTATTAGAAGAATAGCTGGTTTATTTTCTTTATAATATTCCATGACGTTTTCACCAACAAGTCTTAAGCTGTCAACATCTAGTCCAGAGTCTATTTCGTCTAGTAAAACTATTTTGGGTTTTAATATGCACATTTGCAAGATTTCATTTTTTTTGCGTTCGCCACCGGAAAAACCGTCATTAACATTTCTATGAAGCATTTCAGGATCCATTTTTAATCTATCGGTTAGTTTTTCTACTTCTCTTATAAATGGAAGTAATTTAAAGTTTTCTTTTTCTTTTCCTCTCAAGGCTGTTCTTAAAAAATCTGCATTTGTTACCCCTTCTATGGCAACAGGCATTTGCATACCTAAAAATATTCCCAGGTTTGCTCTTTCGTTTACTTTTAGATCGTTTATTTTTTGCTTGTTAAAATATATATTTCCAGATATAACCTCATAGTTTGGATCACCCATAATTACTTTAGATAGTGTTGATTTTCCTGTTCCATTAGGTCCCATAATAACGTGTATTTCTCCTGATTTTATTTCTAAATTAAAATTTTTTAATATTATTTTTTCGCCTACTTTTACTGTTAAATTCTCTATTTTTAATGTATTCATTTTTCAATCACCTTTTTTAATTTTATCATTTTTTTATTTGTTTTTGAATAAGTTTTTGTGTTTTAGCTCAATATATTATTGAATATCCGCAGATATTCACTTTTTTTTACTTTATTTTTATGATAGAATTGTCTTGGAAGGTGATTTTATGGATATTTTTTGTAATATTATTGATGGTGAAGTTCCTTCATATAAGATTTATGAAGACGATATTGTTTTAGCTTTTTTAGATGTTAATCCGGATGTTAATGGGCATACTTTGATTGTTCCTAAAAAACATTATAAGGATTTATATGATATTGATAATGATACTTTGATGCATATTTTTGATGTAGCAAGACAGATTTCGGATATTTTGCTTTCTAAATTAAATGCGGATGGTTTAACTTTAGTGCAAAATAATGGGCTTTATCAAGAAGTTAAACATTTTCATTTACATTTAAAACCGCAATATAAAGATAAAAAAGAACTTCTTAATCCTAAAGAAGTTTATGAATTAATTAAAGCGTAGAGTTTTTCTACGTTTTTTCTTTTTTACTAAACTTTTGCCATATGCATGTATTTTTATTTCGCATACGATAGATTAGATAAGGGGGAAGAGAAATGTTTAGGAAAAATTTCGGTATGGGTTTTGGTGCAAACTGTTGTGGTCAAAATCCAATCGTTGAACCAGTTATTAACAACTGTGAGGTTAAGGAATTTTGTCATGAGGTAAATCATGTATGTCCTATTCATACGCATGTTATTAACCGTCATATTTATAATCACACTTATACTCCACAATATACGTGCTCTGAAGAAAATCAAGTTATTAATAACGATCCTGGTTGCTGCAATAAGTTTGCAAATAAAATTTTTTAGAAAAAATGCCCTTAAAAAGGCATTTTCATTTTACCGTTTTTCATTTGTTTAACCATTAATTTCATTTGGTCGAACTGTTTTAATAAACGGTTTACTTCTTCTACACTTCTTCCACTACCACTTGCTATTCTTTTTTTTCTGCTTGCTTTTAATATGCTTGGGTCTTTTCTTTCTTCTTTAGTCATGGAAAGAATAATTGCTTCAACATGGGCCATTTGTTTTGGGTCAATGTTTACATTATTTAAACCCATTTTTTTAGCTCCTGGTATTAATTTTATTAGGTTTTCTAGTGGACCTAATTTTTTTATTTGATTTAATTGGGTTAAGAAATCTTCGAGGTCGAATTTCCCTTTTTCTAATTTATTTGCGGTTTTTAAAGCTGCTTCTTCATCAAATACTCCTTCAGCTTTTTCAATCATGCCCATTAAATCGCCCATATCTAATATTCTACTGGCCATTCTTTCTGGGTAAAATTTTTCTAAACCATCCATTTTTTCGGATACACCAATAAATTTTATTGGTATGTTTGTTAGATGCCTTATTGATAAAGCTGCTCCACCTTTGGTGTCACCATCTAATTTTGTAAGTACGGCTCCGGTTATATTTAGTCTATCATTAAATCCGGTTATAACATTTACCGCATCTTGACCCATCATACTGTCAATTACAAGTAATATTTCATTAGGTTTTACTTGTTTATTTATCTCTTCTAATTCTTCCATTAATTCTTCGTCGATGTGAAGTCTTCCTGCGGTATCAATTAAAACATAGTTATAGCCATTTTCTTTGGCGTATTCTACGGCGTTTTGTGCTATTTTTACAGGATCTTTAATATCTTCTGAATATACTTCGATGTTTAACTGTTTTCCTAGTTGTTTTAATTGTTCTATGGCAGCGGGACGGTATACGTCACAGGCAACCATTAATGGTTTTAGGCCATATTTTTTTCTGAGCAATAAAGCAAGTTTTCCGGTGGTGGTTGTTTTACCACTTCCTTGAAGTCCAGTCATCATCAGTATAGTCATTGGTTTTACAACGATTAATGGTTCGTCTTCTTTTCCAAGTAAATCTACAAGTTCATCTTTAACTATTTTAACAAATACTTCGCCTGGTTTTAAGCTTTTGGTTACTTCTTCTCCTAAAGCTTTTTCTTTTACATTATTTATAAATTCTTTTACTACCTTGTAGTTAACATCAGCTTCTAGTAGAGCAAGGCGAATTTCTCTTGTAACATCGCCTATATTATCTTCGGTTATTTTGCCATAACCCTTTATTTTGTTTAATGCATTTGTTAGTCTATCTCCTAAATTTTCAAACATTTTTTATCACTCCTTTAAATTATTACATCTGGAATTAATATGGTTATACATGCGATTATTAATAAGCATATTCCGGATATTAGATATTTGTTTTTTATTTTGTTTAGTAGTTTATTTAAGATTAAGCATAGTATAGTTAAGCCTATGAAAAATGAGATGGCATATAATATCATGTTTAATGTTTGACCGTTTAAATATTTGGTTAGTAATATTGGTGTGGCGTTTTGATATTGCAGTAAGGAAAGTGAGATTCCAGCAAGTACAGGTATGATGATATTTTTGCATGTGGTTTCTTTTTTTTGCGGGCTTATTAGTAAGGCGGAAAATATGATTAACATGATATTTGTTACTGTAAGAAGCAGGCTTGGAATAGTGTTTAAGGAATTTGTTAGTATTAAAATTATGTATGTTAGTGAAAGTGTGATAGGTGCTAAAATTATATATTTTTTATTTATTAAAAGGGAAATTATAGAAATAGCGATTATGGTTATGATGGAAGCTTTGCTAAAGAGGTCTATTATTCCCATAAATATTGATGTGATGGGTTTTGGCATATTTTTAGCTTCTTTTATAACTGGAAAACTTGGATTTTTAATATTTTTGATAAATGTGCTTTCTATTTGTTTTTGTATTTGGCTGTTAAAGCCAAGATATGCGGTGTTTCCGATTACGGTAAATGGTACACCACTTTCTTTGACGTTTAAGTTTTCTTTTTTGCTTTCCATTAATTTATTGTTTTCTTCGTTTTCCCATACTTCGTATTTTTTTATTTCGATATTATCTTTAAATCTTTTTTGAAGTTTTTCTAGGTAGTTTAATTCTTCGTGACAATAAGGACATGTTACACCATAATATATTTCGGTGGTAACTGGTTTTGCTTCGGTGTTTATGGGAATGAATATTAGTAAAAATAGTATTAGTAATTTTTTCATGATAACTCTTTGATACTCCTTTCAAATGCTTTTAGAAATATGTCTATTTCTTCTTCAGTTGTTTTTTTTGATATGCTTATTCTAAGGCTGTGGCTTGATATTTCTTTATTGTTTGTCAGGGCAAGCACGGCCTCGGAGTAATTTCCTTTAGCACAAGCACTTTGGGTTGATATATATACTTCATCTTTTTCTAGGCTATGCATAAATGTTTCAGGTTTGATATTTAATACACTGAAATTTAATATATGAGGAATGGAGTTTTGAGTGCTATTTATTATTACGTTTGGATATTTTTGGATATTTTCTTTGATTTTTTCATTTAGATATTTGATTTTTTCTTCTTCTAGGTTTTCATATACTAGCCTTAAGGCTTTAGCGGTACTGACGATTAATGGGGTAGCTGGTGTGCCACTACGATAATTTGTGGTACTTTTTCCACCACTTATTAAAGGGACTATATTTATATTTTTGTTTTTTATAAGTCCCCCTACTCCTTTTAATCCAAAAAATTTATGGGCGGAAAATGATGCAAAATCAACATCTTTTAGGTCGAATTTTATTTTGCCTATGGCCTGAGTTATGTCGGTGTGAAAATATGTTTTAGGATATTTTTTTAACATTTCGGCGATTTGCTCGATGGGCTGTCTTATTCCTGTTTCACTATTTACCATGCTTATACTCACTAATGTCACGTCTTTAAGCATAATCTCTAAAGCGTTTATGTCTACTATACCGTTTATTAATGGAGCGTATATTATTTCAAATCCTTTTTCTTCTAGGTATTTTAGTGGGGCATATATTGATGAGTGTTCTAATTTTGTTGTTATGATTTTTTCCCCTCTATTTTGGTAAAACTCCATGGCTTTTATGACGGTGTTGTTGCTTTCGGTAGCACCGGATGTGTATATTATTTCTTTATCTTTTAAGTTTAATATTTGGGTTATTTGCTCTGTGCTTAAGTCAATTAGATGTTTAGCTTCTTGGCCTAGTTTGTGCAGTGAATTGGGGTTACCAATGTATTTTACTGTTTTATTAAAGCTTTCTAGGACTTTTTCATCTACGGGACTTGTGGCACTATAATCTAAGTAAACCATTATTATTCCTCCTATTTTATGTTGTCAAAACCACTTCTTTTGAAAAGTTTTTCTAGGTCGTAGTTTGAGTAATATATTGTTGTTGGTCTTCCATGCGGACAGTTGAATGGGTTTTTGCAGTGTCTTAGTTCGTCGATTAATTCTTCCATGTCTTCCATGGTGATGTTCATGTTAGCTTTTATGGCGTGTTTACAGCTCATCATGGTGGCGATTTTTTCGTTAAATTTTTCGATACTGAATTCTTTTTGTGTATGTATTACTATTTCTATTATTTTTCTGATAGCTTCTTCTTCACTGCCTTTGATAAGCCATGCGGGATGCTGTTTTACGATTACTGAGTTGATGCCAAATGGTTCAATGTCAAATTTTAAATCTTTTAGTATTTGTATGTTTTCTTTAAGAATTAGGAATTCTTCGTTTGATAATTCGATGACGATAGGAAATAGTAATGGGGTACTAGCGATGTTGGGACTACCCATTTCTTTTTTAAATTTTTCATAGTTACATCTTTCTTTTGCAGCGTGCTGGTCTATTATGTACATGCCTTTTTCGTTTTGACAAATGATGTATGTACCGTGGACTAGTCCAACTGGGTACATTTCTGGCATAAGGCTTTCGTATGGGACTTTTTCGTTTATGTATGTTTCTGGTTCTTCGGTACTTTCTATTTCTTGGCTTTTTGACTCGTTTTTTTCGTATAATTCATCATTTATGATTAGTTCAGGTTCTTTGATGATTTCTGGCTCTTCTTTTGATTTTACCTCGTCTGGTTTTCTTTCTAGGTTTAAGGTCATTTCTTCGTATTTTGGTCTTGGTGTTTTGATGCTTGCTTCGGGTATTAGGTTTCTATGACTTATTGCTTTTATGACGTTTTTGCTTATTAAATCTAGTAATGTGTCCATTTTACTGAATTTTATGTCCATTTTTGTCGGGTGGATGTTGACGTCGATGACGCTGGGGTCGACGGTGATATTTATAACGGTAATCGGATATCTATTATCTGGTTTATATGAGTGGTAAGCATCGTTTATTATTTTGTTTATCTCTTGGTTTCTAACTACTCTTCCGTTTACTATGGTTACCATGTTGTTACGGGTTGCCCTATGTATTTCTGGAAGTGATATGTATCCGGATATTTCATAGTCATTATTCTCATCTCCAATTGCAACCATTTTTCTAGCGACGTCACTACCGTAAATGGACCTGATAACTTTTAGTATATTACCACTTCCATCGGTTTGAAGTAACATGGTGTCGTTGTTTTTTAAGCTAAATCTGATATCTGGTCTTGATAGGGCTAGTTTATTCATGTAATCAGTGATGTTTGCGAGCTCAGTGTATAGGCTTTTCATATGTTTTAGTCTTGCTGGGGTGTTATAAAATAATTCACTGACACTTATTGTTGTTCCCTTTCTGGCGTCTCCATTTGAAACGTCTATTAATTTTCCGCCGCTTATGGTTACATGTGTTCCAATGTCTTTAGCACATGTATACATTTCTACTTTACTTACGGCAGCAATTGATGCAAGGGCTTCGCCTCTGAAACCTAGTGTGGTTAGGCGGTAAAGGTCGTCTTCGTCAATTATTTTACTTGTGGCATGTCTAGAAAATGATAATATGGCGTCTTCTTTATCCATGCCTTTGCCGTTATCTATTACTTTTATTTCTTTTGTACCGGATTCTATTAATTCAACTTTTATCTCGTCACTTCCAGCGTCTATACTGTTTTCGACTAATTCTTTTACTACGGACGCACATTTTTCAACAACTTCACCTGCGGCGATTTTGTTTGCTAAAAGTTCATCCATTATTTTTATTACTGCCATTTAATCACAACCTTTTTTATTTAATTATACACTAGTATTTTTAAAACTACTACCCAAATAAGAAAAAATGGTATATAATAGTGTTGTTTGCTGGATTAGCTCAGTTGGTAGAGCAGCTGTTTCGTAATCAGCAGGTCGCAGGTTCAAGTCCTGTTTCCAGCACCATTTTGTAATTTACCACTTTTTTAAGTGGTTTTTATTTGGTTAAAGTTGGTTATCTCGTATTTTCCCCAAAAAAATATTATATAGTTTGCATGGTGTAATTTTGACGATATTTGTAAATTGTGGTATTATTTAGGTGTTGTGAGGGATAACCCTACATATAATGAGAAAGAGCAATATTTAATTTTGTGTGTGAATGTCACCTCTATATATTTATCAAATGTTGAAGAGTGTCTTTTTTGATGTTAAAATCAGTTATATTTTTTTAATTTTATCTTGAAAATTTTACCTGTTATGAGTATAATGTTTTTACTATTTATTTGAAAGGGTGATTTTATGTTTGAAGTATCAATTAATGATAGAAATTACACTGTTTTTCTTACTGGTGAGCATGTGATGTTTTTTTCTATAAATAGGACTGGAGTATTCCCTGGTAATTGTTCTTATGATTTAGAAATGATTACAAATCCTGGAGTTGGCTTTTTTACTAAATATGTTAATAATGTTCCTGTTATTGTAGATAGTGAAAAATTAGATAATCCGCTTATTTTAAAAGGCAATGAAAAGTTTAGACTAGGCTTTGGAACTCCTATTTCTAAGGAAGATTATTTATCACTTTTTCATTATTATGAAAAGCAAATGGAAAAAAATCCAACTGAAGAATATGAAGAGAATATAACTTTAGATAATGACTTGACTGATATAAGAAAGTCTTTAGTAAAAAGAAGAGACACCAATTGTGAACTAGTCAAAAAAAAGTAGACAGTTTAAAAAGACACTTAAAACCCTGATTCGATTTTATATTGGATTGGGGTTTTATAATTTAATGCGTAACTAGGTCTTTCATAATTATAATAATCAATGTATAATTTTATTAGATTTGGAACATCATTAGAATGTTTTAAATCAAAATCAATAAACAATTCTTCTTTAATCCATCCGTTTAGTGATTCATTAACGGGATTGTCTGTAGGAGTTCCAGCTCTAGACATGGATCTTTGAATATTAAATTCATTTAGAAGATTGTTATAACTAGTGGAAGAATAAACTGCACCTTGATCTGTATGTAAGATTATAGGTTCTTCAATTTGTTCTTCTTTTATTTTGTTTAAAACTTGATTCAATCCATCATAATATGATCTAGT
>CAKPAT010000040.1 GCA_934133155.1 uncultured Bacilli bacterium | reverse complement strand
GTACATGGTATTCCAAGTAATAGACATTTAAAAGAAGGCGACATTATTTCTATTGATATTGGTGCATGCTATGAAGGTTATCATGGAGATTCTGCTTGGACGTATCCAGTTGGAAAAATTTCTAAAGAAAAGGAATATTTACTTGAACATACTGAGAAAGCTTTATTTAAAGGGTTAGGTGCTATTCATGATGGATGTCATGTTGGCGATATTGGTTATGCGGTAAGTAAGTATGCGACTGAACATAACCTCAGTGTGGTTAGGGAGCTTGTTGGTCATGGCGTTGGCACTGACGTTCATGAAGATCCTGATGTTCCTAATTATGGTTCAAGAGGTACTGGACCGATTTTAAAAGAAGGTATGGTTATTGCTGTTGAACCTATGCTTAATTTGGGTACTAGAAAGATTTATATTTTAGATGATGATTGGACTATCATTACTGCTGATGATAAACCTTCTGGCCATTTTGAGCACACTGTATTAGTTACGAAAGATGGGTATGAAATTTTAACCAGGAGGTGATAGAGTGGCTAAAGAAGATGTCATTGAATTAGAAGGCTCAATTGAAGAAGTACTCCCAGGTGGGGAATTTAAGGTTAAGCTTGAGAACAATCACGTTATAAAAGCTCGCATTTCTGGTAAAATGCGGTTACATCGTATTCGTATTTTACTGGGGGATAAAGTGAAAGTTGAACTATCACCTTATGATTTAACATGCGGGCGTATAACCTATAGAGTAACAAGGTAGGAGGAATATTTATGAAAGTAAGACCATCAGTAAAAAAAATGTGTGATAAGTGTAAGATTATCAGACGTAATGGAAAAACAATGGTAATTTGTGTTAATCCAAAACACAAACAAAGACAAGGTTAATAGGAGGTGTTTTATGGCACGTATTAAAGGTGTAGATGTACCTAATAATAAGAGAGTTGAAATTGCTCTTACTTATATTTATGGTATTGGTAGAAGTCTTTCTAATCAAATTTTGAAAGATGCTAATGTTGATGTTAATAAGAAGGCTGGCAGTTTGGATACTGACGAGCTTGCACGTATTCATAGTGAGATTGAAAAGTATGTTATCGAAGGTGATTTACGTCGTGAAGTTAATATGAACATTAAAACTAAGATGGAAATCAATTGTTATCAAGGAATTCGTCATAAAAAGGGCTTACCAGTAAGAGGTCAAAAAACAAGCAGAAATGCACGTACTCGTAAAGGTAAACCAAAGACTATTGCAAATAAAAAGAAATAGTAAATAAAGGAGGATATTATGGCTTATAAAGCAAGAAAACGTAAGGTTAAGAAGAATGTCCCAGAAGGTAAAGCTTTTATTCACTCAACTTTTAATAATACAATTGTAACGCTTACTGATAAGAATGGTAATGCAATTAGTTGGGCATCAGCTGGTACTTTGGGATTTAAAGGTAGTAAGAAATCTACTCCATTTGCTGCAGGTATGGCAGCTGAGGCTGCTGGTAAGGCAGCTAGTGAGATGGGTATGAAAAAGGTTGAAGTTTTTGCTAAAGGTTTAGGTTCTGGTCGTGAAACGGCTATTCGTTCACTTCAAACTGCTGGACTTGAAATTACTTCAATTTCTGATATTACACCTATTCCACATAATGGATGTCGTCCACCTAAGAGACCTCGTGGATAATAAGAAAGGAGCCTTTTATGAACTTTGAAAAACCAAATTATAAAATAACTGAATATGTTGAAAACAGTCATTATGGAAAATTTGAGTTAGAACCTTTAGAAAGAGGTTTTGGTATAACTTTAGGCAATGCTCTTAGAAGAGTTATGCTTTCTTCAATGCCTGGAACAGCTATTGTTGCTGTTAAGATTGATGGAGTTATGCATGAGTTCCAAACTATGGATGGAGTTATTGAAGATGTAACAACTATTGTTTTGAATTTGAAAAATGTTGTTATTAGAAGTGATTCTAAAGAGGTTAAAAGAGCTCATTTGTTTGTAAATGAAGAAAGAGTTGTTACAGCTGCTGATATTGTTTGTGATGATGATGTTGAGATAATTAACAAGGATCAAGTTATTGCTACTTTAGCTAAAGGTGGTAAGCTTGATATGGAGTTTATTATTGCTAGTGGTCGTGGTGCTTCACTTTCTTCTGCAAATAAGAAATATATTTCTGATTTGACTTTAGGATTTATTCCTATTGATGCTCTTTATTCACCTGTTGAGCTTGTTGTTCCAACGGTTGATAAGACTCGTGTTGGCCAAGATGGAACTTATGATAAACTTACTATGGAAGTTCAAACTAATGGTTCTATTAGACCTGAGGAAGCTATGGCACTTTCTGCAAAAATTTTAATTGAACATTTGAATATCATTACTAATTTAAGTGAAATGGCTGATATTACTGGTATTATGAATGCTAAACAAGAGGATAATAAGGTTAAGAAGTTAGAAACTCCTATTGATGATTTGGATTTCTCTGTAAGAGCTTATAATTGTCTTAAGAGAGCTAATATTAATACTTTAGGTGATTTGACTGAAAAGTCTGAATTAGAAATGATGAAAATTCGTAATTTAGGTAAAAAATCTTTAAAAGAGGTTATTGATAAAATTAAAGATATGGGACTTAAATTCCGTGATGAGGATTAGTTAGGAGGATAATTATGGCTTATAGAAAATTAGGACGCGATAATAAGCATAGAAGAAGTATGCTTGCTAATCTAACTAGAGATGTCATTAACAATGAGAGAATTGTTACAACTGAAACTAGAGCTAAAGAGGTTCGTAAGTTTGTTGATAAAATGATTACTTATGGTAAGAATGGTTCACTTGTTTCTAGGAGAAAGGCTTTGGCTTTCTTACATAATGATAGTGAAACTGTTAAAAAAGTTTTTGACGATTTAGCTGTTAGATATGCAAATAGAAATGGCGGATATACAAGAATTTTAAAGTTAGACGAACGTAGAGGCGACGATGCTTTAAACGTTGTTTTAGAACTTGTTAGAGAAGATGCTTAAGCATCTTTTTATTTTTGTTATTTTATGATATAGTTATATTATATGGGGGTGTGCATATGGATGAGAAAAACATTATGAACATTATTTTAGATTTAGAGGATTGCATTGATGAGAAAAGTGCTTGGGATAAGCTATCAAAACATTTTCCTAATCCTTCTTTTTATCATGGTTTTGATGATATTATGTCATTTATTTTAAGGCATTTAAAGTTAGATATTTCTGTTTATGAAAGTGATAATTTTGAAGATGTAGATGTAAATGCATTAAAAAGAGTTTATTTGACTTGTAAAAAGTATTATGAGGATGTTAATGTTCAAAAAGATGCTTCTTTAGGTGATAGTAAAAATAATGAAAATTCGGTTATTTTAGCTCATTCTAAGAGTTATAATTCTTTAGTAGTTAGTGATATTGAAAGTATTAATAAGGATTATTATGTTTCTATTTTAGAAGGCTTTAATTATTTGTTAAATGACTTTACTTTTGGTAAATCTGATTTGCATGTTGGACTTTTGCGTTCTAATAATAAAGAACTTAAAAACATTTATCGTTGGAAAAAAGGTGGAAATGATCAAGTTAGAATTTATTTTAAAATTCTTGATAATAATAAATTTTATATTTTAGGCATTTTTATTAAGAAGTCTGATTGGGATAAAAAAGTAGAAAATTTTTTGGTTACTAGGAAAAAGAATGTATGTGGTACTGAAAAAAAACCTTTAGATTATGGAAATGTATTAAATTCAATTGATAGTGAAGATTTTTCTGAAAGAGCTTTGGAGATTAATGATGTTTTGGATTTTCTTAAGAAAAAACTACATCTTAAAGATAATGTTATTGATGTTGTAATGGATGCAAATTCTGATAATTTATCTTTGCATTTTGAACCAGAAGAATATGATATGTTAATGGCTGAAGAAGGTTTTAATGTGAATAAACCTGTTAATTTAACTGAGAATAGTGAGGTTTCTACCGAACCTTTTAATAGGGAAAATGTAACTTTTGAAGAAAGTTTTGAAATGGATGAAAATGACAAATTAAAAGATATGTTTGATATGAAGACTGTTGATTTGACTTCCGACATACCTGATAAGATAAGTGAAGGAGATTTATCTGAAAAAAATACTGTGGAAAACTCTTTAGATGTTAATAATGAAATTGCTGAGGATGAAAAAAAAGATAGTAAGAAAGAGGTTAAAGTAGAACCTTTAAATGTTTATCAATTTAGTGCAGATGGTGTACCTAATGACTGGTATGAGCAATATAAAATTTATAGAGCAAAGAAGGATACGAATTTTGCTGGAAGACAGATTGATTTATCCAATTTTAATAAATGGATTAAAAATCAAAGTGATTTAGCACTTAAGGGACTTTTAACGGATAGACAGTTAAGTTTACTTTCTGATATTGGTTATGATTTTAGAGGTATTTCTTCTTTAAATGCTGTGGAAAATTTTGATAGTGCTAGTGGTGATATTACTGATAGTGAAAGTGACAAAACTGAAAAGCTAGCTGATACGGAAATTGTGGAAAATGAACCTTTAACTTTTAATGACGTGCCAAGTGATTGGTATGAGCAATATAATGATTTTAAAATTATGCTTGCAAATGGTTTTACAGGTAGTGCACTTGATAGGTTTAATTTTGATAAGTGGATTAATAACCAAAAGAGTTTGGCTTTTCAAGGTGTTTTAAGTGATAGACAGTTAGAGTTACTTGCGGATATTGATTATGATTTTAGGGATAATTCTTTTGGTAAACCTTTAGCGAGTGAAGAGGATTTTAATCGTAGTTCTAGCTCTTTAAATATGGATAGGGAAACTTTAGAGAAAAGCAGGTTAATTTCTAGTATGCCTGATATTTTAGAGGGACTTTCTTTATCTGATTTGATGGACGTTTATAATAGAGTTTTTGAGCTTAAGGTTCAAAAATTAAGTGATGGTTTTGGTGAAATTTCTAAGAGGACTTTTGATGGTATTCCTGGAAGTGACAGTTTGGATCAGTTTGATGCTTATTTGGCTAGTCAAATTAAAAATGAGAATCATAAGAAGAAATAGTGTCAAATTTTGTCTAATTAAATTTTTGTAATTATTTTTTAAAAAAATTACTTTTATAAAGGGACTTTTGCTTCCTTTTTTCTTTACAAAAATTGGGTGTATGCTATATAATTAATGATAAGGAATGGGTGGTTTAATGAAGGCGTTAATTACAGGTGCTTCTTCCGGTATTGGTGCGGATATTGCTAAGTGTTTGGTGAGTGAGGGCTACGAGGTTATTTTGGTGGCAAGGAGAAAGACTAGATTAGAGAAGCTTGCTAAAGAGCTTGGTGATAAGGCAAAAGTCATTGTTATGGATATTTCTAGTACCTATAATGTTATGGAGCTTTATAATCAAGTTAAGAGGGAGAATATTGATGTTTTAGTTAATAATGCTGGTTTTGGACTTTTTGGTAAGTTTAGTGAATCTAGTATTGATAAGGAACTTGATATGATTGATTTGAATATTAAGGCTGTGCATACTTTAACTAAGTTATTTTTAAAGGATTTTATTAAAAAGGATCAGGGATATATTTTGAATGTGTCTTCTTCGGCTGGCTTTATGCCTGGACCTTTGATGTCTACTTATTATGCTTCTAAGAATTATGTTACTAGTTTAAGTGGGGCTATTTATGAGGAACTTAGAAGAGATGGCAGTAATGTTTCTATTAGTGTGCTTTGTCCTGGTCCGGTTGATACGGAGTTTAATAAGGTCGCTAAGGTTAGTTTTGCTTTTAAGAGTATGAACAGTATGGATGTGGCTAAATATGCGGTTAAATGTATGTTTAAGAAGAAATTATATATTATTCCGTCTTTTAAAATGAAGTTTTTTGTTTTTCTTTCTAAAATTTGTCCTAGGAAACTTTTAATTAAAATTACTTATAATATTCAAAGAAGTAAAATGGAGTAGGTGTTTATGGGAAATATTTTAGATTACGAAGAGATGTTAGATATTTTAAATAGTTTTAAGAATATTAAAAAAGTGGATGATATTGGCTTTAGTTATTACAATTTGCCTATTTGTCATTATAGTTATGGTCACGGGAAGTATCATGCGATTATTGTGGCTGGTGTGCATTCTTCTGAACTTATTTCAAATGTTTTTGTGATTAGGTTTATGGAAAAATTGGATAAGGAAAAGTTTATTGATGAGGATAAGTTTACTTTGCATTTTATTCCTATTTTTAATCCTGAAGGAACTTTGATTGTGAGTTCAACTATTAGGTCTTTACTTCCGAGAGGTGCTTCTTTAAAGGCTGAAAATCTTTTATGTACTTGTTTTTATACGAATTGCAAGATTGATAGGGAGCATGCGTTAAAGTATGGCAGAGATAATCATAAACTTATTCATGAGATGTTTAGGTATGCTGATTTAAAGGATTTGCCTAGTGATTTAAGGGATAATGTTTTTAAACTTTTAAAGGATAATGATTTATCTAAAGGTGCTTTAATTAGTTGGTCTAATAATGGCCGTGGTGTTGATTTGAATGCAAATTTAAAGGATAGTGATTTTATTCAAAGGGTTAAAAGTGGCGAGGTTATTTATAACGATTTGCATTTGAATGATTTAAGAAGAGATGTTTTAGGTCCTTTGGGATGTCCTTATTTTAAGTATGGAGAGATTGAAAAAGAAAATATAGCTTTACTTAATTTTTATAAAAGTATTTATGAAAATTACGATTTTATTGGCTCTTTTATTTATCATAGTTGTGGTGGTATTGTTTATTATTTGAATGAACCTTTGGTTAAAAATCCATGGAATAGTGATATTAATTTTGAAAAAAATAAGTTAGTGGCACTTAAATATGGTACTTATTCAGGATATAAGTTGGAAGGTATTGATTGTTATACAACGGTTGATAGTATGATTAAATCTTTATTTCCGGTTACTTTGCTTATTGAACTTGGCAGTGTTACGGGTAATCCACTTTCACAGTTTATTGATAATGAGGATTTTAATTTTGCTTATTCTAATACTATTTCTAAAAATACTGAGGCTTTGTGTAAAACTTTAGATTATATGTGTGAGATTTATGATAAAATATAGGTGTATAGGAGGTTTTTATGGATTATTTAATGCTTGTTAATAAAGAAAATTTATTTACTGAGGATATGCTTGGTGAAATTGTTTTAGCTGGTAAGGATTTTAATGGTAAGGATATTTATTTGGAAAAAGAGACTACTTCAGCTGTTTTAAGAATGCTGGAAGATATTAATAATGTTTCTGGTTTTAATAAGGTTCTTTTGGACTCTGGGTACCGCTCTTTAGATTATCAGCAAAAGGTGTTTGATTTTTATGCGGAAAGAGATGGCTTAGAAGAGGCTAGAAAAAGGGTTGCACCAGTGGGTGCTAGTGAACATCATACTGGTTTAGCTATTGATTTTGCTTTGGATGTTGATGGTGAATATGTAGATGAGTTTGATGGAACTGAAAAAGAACTTATTTGGCTTCGTGATAATGCTTATAAATATGGGTTTATTTTAAGGTATCCTAAAGGTAGTGAAAACATTACAGGTTATAATTATGAACCATGGCATTTTAGATATGTTGGGTCAAGTGATATTGCTTTAGATATTAAAAATAGTGGTAAGACTTTAGAAGAGTATAAGGAATATGTACGCCGTAGAAGTTAAAAGTCTACGCTTTTCTTATGGTGAAAAGGTTATTTTTGATAATTTTGATTTAAAAATCGAAAAGGGTTGTTTTACGACTATTTTAGGTGATAATGGTTCTGGTAAGAGTACGCTTGTTAAAATTTTATTTGGTGATTTACCTTACCTTGGTGAGATTTATTTTAATGATATAGCTTTTACTGGTGTTACACGGGATAATTTAAGAACTAAAATAGGGGCTGCTTTTGATTTATATGGGGTTTCAGAAACTGTTTTTGATGAGATTGCTTTTCCTTTGGAAAATATGAACATGGATAATGAACGTATTTTATGTAAGGTAAATGAGATTGCTTATAAGTTTGGTTTAGATAATTTACTTTCTGAAAGTTTAGTTAGACTTAGTTTGGAAGAAAGGGCTTTAGTTTCACTTGCGTCTTCTTTGGTCTATAATCCTGAAATTTTATTTGTTGATGGTATTTTATCTTATATGGATAATAAAACAAGAATGCAGGTTTTAGATATTTTAAAAGAATTTAATAAAAATGGTATGACAGTTATTATTGTTACTTCTTCTCCTTCTTTAGCTTTATATGGAGATAGTGTTATTTATTTAAAAGGTGGTAAGGTACTTGCTTCAGGAAGTTTATCTGATGTTTTCTCAAGAGATGATGTAGATTTACCTTTTATACCGCTTTTATCTCATAAATTAGAATTTTATGGTTTGGTTTCTAAAACTTATCTTAAGATGAAGGATTTAGTTGATGATGTATGGAAATAAAGCTTAAAAATGTTTATTTTGATTATTTTAAAGGGACTTCACTTTCTAAAAATGTTTTAAATAATGTTAGTTTGTCTTTAAAATGTGGAAGGATTATTGGTATTACAGGTGAGTCTGGTAGTGGAAAAAGTACTTTAGCTAAAGTTATTTGTGGATGTATTGTGCCTTCTTCTGGAAGTGTTAGTTATGATGTTAATATGAAGATAGGATATTTATCTCAATTACCTAATTTTTCTTGCAGGAGTGTTTTAAAAGAGGTAAATGGTAATAAAGAATGTTTAAAATTATTTGGATTAAATGAAAGTATTTTAAATGTTAATCCATTTGATTTAAGTTTTGGTGAGCAAAAAAGACTTTCTTTAGCTATTATGTTTTCTTTAGACTTTGATGTTTTAATTCTTGATGAGCCTTTACTTTTTTTAGATAGTAAGGGGAGAGATTTAGTTATTTCTTTGATTAAAAATTTAAAGGTTAATGGTAAGACGGTTATCGTGTGCACTGATGATACGAATTTACTTTTTTCTATTTCTGATTATGTTTTTGTTCTTAAAGGTGGAAAAATAGTTAGAAAAGGGGGTAAATATAAGGTGTTTACGGATATTTCTTTAATGGATAAGTGTGGTCTTACGGTGCCATATCTTGTTTCTTTTGTAGATTATGTAAAAAATGAAAAAGGTATTGATTTAGATTATAGGGACGATTTAGACGATATTATGAAGGATGTTTATAGGTATGTTAGATAATGCAATCTATAGTAAGTATTTTCCAATTTCTTCTCCTATCCTTAAAATGAATCCAACCGCTAAAATTACTTGTTTACTTTTATTTTTATTGGTACCTTTTTGGTTTAAGATTTTATTTTTACTTCTCTTGATTTATGAAAGTAAGTATCCTTTTTCTATATATTTTCCTATTTTAAAATTTTTGGGTATTCCACTTTTTGTTTTAGGTTTTATTTTCTTTATTTTATTTAAAACTTTCTTTTTCTTTTCTTTATTTCTTTTAATTATTTTTCTTTTTATTATTTCTCTAACGACTTCTATGAGTGAGATTATTTATGGTTTTGAAAATGTTTTTGGAATTTTAAAAAGGTTTAATTTTCCTTATCAAAGTGTTTCTTTATATTTTTCTTTTGCTGTTCGTTTTTTACCTATTTATTTAGATGTTTTTCTTTCTAATATTTCTTCTTATAGGTATAAAGGGCTAAAGTGTTTTTACTTTAAAAATATTTTAAACAGTTATTTTAGGACAATATATTTAATTAAAAAAGATTTAATGTCTATTAAAAAAAGGCTTTATAAGGTGTATAATATTAGAAGTAATTATCATTCTAATCAGTTTAGTGTGTTTGATTTGCGTATGATTTTGGTGCTTTTAGGGGGGATTTTATGCGGTATTTTATGACTTTTTCTTATGATGGTTCTAGGTATAAGGGTTTTCAGAAGCAGCCTAGTGTAAGGACTGTCCAAGGGGAACTTGAACAAGCTTTAAAAAAAATTAATGGGTCTATTGATGTTAAGATTTGTGCTTCCGGTAGAACTGATGCGGGAGTACATGCGATTAATCAAAAAGCACATTTTGATATGGATAAGGATATTGAAGTTTCTAAGCTTAAAGATGCACTTAATAGTTTAATTCCTGACGATATTTATGTTAAAGATGTTTCTTTGGTTTCTTCAGATTTTCATGCGAGATTTAATGTTAAGGCGAAAGAATATGTCTATATTATTAATATGGGTGAATATAATCCAATTGAAAAAGATTATGTTTATCAATATAATAAAAAGCTTGATGTGGTAGAAATTCAAAGGGCTTTAAAGTATTTGGAGGGCACTCATGATTTTAAATCTTTTACTAAGTCTTCTGACGAGAGAGAAGATTATGTGAGGACTATTGTACAAACTAATCTTATTAGAGAGCTTAGGGATGTTAATAAGATTAAGATTAGTTTTTTAGGTACTGGTTTTATGAGGTATCAAG
>CAKPAT010000039.1 GCA_934133155.1 uncultured Bacilli bacterium | reverse complement strand
GGCAGCCGGTACTTGAAACATAATAACTTTCTTATCATTTTTACAAAAGCAGAAACTTCTATAAAACTTATATTATCAGATATTTGTTTTTTCACTTTGTTAAAATTATCATCAATACCAAAAACAACCCAAGAATACTGTTTATTTTTTCAAATTTGCTTCATTACATAAAGCAGAAAAATACTTACCTAAATTATCTATATCAAAATTATTTTCCGCTCTTTTAAATTCCACACATTCATTTTCAAAATTTAATAACAGTTCATCAAAAATTGCATTTAACTCATCAATACTTTTATACAAAACACCCGCCAACTTTCAAACCATATACCCAACAACCACCAACTGTCTATCAAGCCCAAGACATGTGATAAGTGTAATTGTACTCTTACTATAATCACGTTTAAGTGAAACATAACCGTTTTTCAAAACATCATAAGTAAAATCAACCTTATAAGTATAAACATTATTTAAATAATAAACCATAATCTCATCCCCAGCAGATAACTTATTTAAATCATGAAAATGTGCGATAGAAGTATTGCCACTATGACTAGCTAAAATTAAATTACCTAAAGGTTCATCCGGCATTTGTGAACCTTTCAAAACCTCAATATTTTTATCCACATTATTAAGCTCTGAAGAAGAATACAAATATCTTTTTAAACCAATTTTAGGTATCTCCAAAATAGCCAAATAACTAGGCTCATTATAAACTTTAGAATTTAAAGAAACAAAATCCTCACTAGAAGCATCTAAATTATCATTAAAATTATCCACAGTACTTTCAAGAGAAACATCACTGACATAATAATTTTTCATATTATGCACCTCATCAAGGACATAAGTGCAAAAACAAAAGTGACACACCAAAATCAAACAAATAGATAAATTTTTAACTATTTTTGACATACAAACAAACACCAAAACTAGTCATAACCATAAATAAAATCAAAAACGGATTAAAAGAGGCTGTATTCGGTACAGGAATAATCTCCTCTTCATTTTCAATTTCAATATAAGTCTCTTCCGAAGAAGAAAACCTTAACGCAGCCATCTTTTGAGAAGAACCTTTTGTATAAATAACTAAAGGTTCATTATCATAATACTTTCTTGTAAAAGTAATCTTTTCCAAAGGAACTAAATCGCCATTAAGATCAATAATAAGCTTATTATCCTCTAAGATAATATCATGATATAAACTATCAGACATATCAAAATCACTTAAAACACCATTAGTATCCTCCAAAACAATCTGACTTCCAGTGTAACCTTTAACTAAAGAAGTAGAAAAACTAGGAAGCAAATGTGTATTAACAAGCTTCATAATCTCATTTTCCTCAAAAGAAACATCTAGAGTCTCGCCAGTCATATTTTTACCAGTCGTAAAACTCACATCAATTGAAGGCATAACAGCTTTCCAAATAAGTTCCTGCGTCGCAATATAATATCTATCAGTATTATGACCAGGATACTCATAACCATAATAACCAATCTTCTCAATTAAAAGCCTATCTTCTTCAGAAAAATCAGTCAAAGACCAATCACCCGTATCATAAACTTTCGTGTTAATATCCACGCCAGGTTCAATACAATAAGCAATCCTTTCACCAAACTTAAACATCGTTACATAATTAGACTTAAAATCACCATTAACATTTTGATTATAATAAATACCATCCAATTTCACATAACTAATCGGTTCCTCTAAAGCTGAAACGCTTCCCATAAAAAGCATAAAAAATAAAACAAATAAAAATTTTTTCATAAAGCCCTTTCTAAGCCCCTCAAAATCAATATACAATTAAAAATAAAACTTTCCTTTAAAAAAAGAAGAAAATCAAATTTTTTTCTTCCTTAAATCAAAAACAAATATAAAAATAAATAAAATAAATCCAATCAAAGATAAAATTTTACCAATCAAAGCAAATGGTGCTTCATAAACAATTTCAACATTATTAATCCCTTTAGCAAGCTTAACACCTAAAAAGCCATCATTAACATTTTCATAAATCACACTTTTTCCATTAACTAAAACCTTAAATCCCTTATCATAAGGAATACTTGTAATCAAATATCCAGCTTTTTCCATATTAATACTGCCTTTAATCATATCACCTTTCATATAATTAACATCAAAAGTATTAACATCACTTAAAACTAAAGACAAATTAGTCTCATAAATCTCTATATCCTTAATATAATGAGTGCCTTTAGAAAACTTAATATCAAAACTCGTATCCACATTAGTCAAAGTATAATCAAAAGTATAATTATCATTAAAATACTTCCACTGTTTGCACGTTAGCTTATTAGAAATACCATTAATCTCAATAGAAGTATCACCGCTTGAGCAATTAGGTGCCTTAGACAAAGTAATACGCACTAGTAAAACCTTATCCTTAAAGCTAGAAGGGAAATTAACCGTTTTAGTCAAAGGGCCATTAACACTTGTCACGTCTAAAGAATAATCAACCTTTGAATAATTAACCTCATAATCAGAAGTTCCATCCTTAGTCACACCCTTAAATAACGCAAACAAAGAAGATGGAAAATCAAGCTTATTATACTTATCAAAACTAATACTGTCATATATACCATAAAATAAAGGTAAATAACTAGTATTCTCATAAACATCAAAACCAGACGAAGAATACAAAAACTTATACCCAGATGGTGCCTCTTTATCTGTAACTAAATACTTAACCCCCATAAAACTTTCAAACAAAACATTTGAACTTTCACTTGTAATAAAGAAATTTCGTGCCTCTCTGTTATTATTAAAAACATCATAATAAAACCTATTATAATTTGCATTATAAGTTGAAGAATAAAGACTAGTCATATAAAATCTGTTATCTAAAACCCTATTAACCAAATAATCAGAAGTATTTATCGCGATCCTGTAATAGCCATCATCAGAAGAAGTAATCTTCTTAATAGCATTTGTAAGATTAGGATTAACCTCTTTAGAAAAATCTTCTAAAGAAACAAGTTTATCACCAAAATTAACCCCTAAACAAATCGCAAAACTAATCACACAAACATACACAATAAAAAATTTCTTCTTAAATTTATAAAATAAAAATATAAAAAACAAAAGTAAAATAATATCACAAGCAAAATAAACAAAAGATTTATTAAAAATAGAAAGTAAAATAGCCAAAATACCTAAAACTAAAATCCATTTAAAAGAAATATCCATTTTCAAAACCATTTTTAAAAAAAGACCAATACATAAAACATAAAGCGGCAAAAAAGGAATTAAAACCTTCGCATCCAAATAAAGTCCACCATTAAGCAAATAAATAAAAATAGGAAAAATAATCAAGCAAAGTAAACTAATGCTTAAAAATAAAACATTCTTTTTTTTACTTAAAAGAAGGCACAAAAGAGATAAAACACAAATACCACTAAGTCCAACCGAATAAGAACTATAAAGCACATTACTCACATTAAAACCTGGAATTAAAACATCAAATAAAGAAACATCACTAGAAACACTTCTGCCACTTTTAATCGCATATAAAACCGGCAAAAGCAGTAAAGAAGCCATCAAAACAGAAAGTAAAATATTCAAAAAATACTTAAAGCCATCTTTTAAAAACTTCTTAACCTTAAACTCATTCATTCCAAGATAAACATAAACCGCATATAAAGTAAGAGAAATAATGCCACCAACACTGTAAAAATAACTAGTCATAATCATTAAAAAAACAGAAAAAATCAAAAGCGACCTCTTACCCTTTTCAAAATACCAGTCTACACCAAATAAACCAATCACAAGAAAAAGCATATAATTCATAAACATCACATGTCTATGACTATGAAAAATAAGCGGAGATGCAAGAAGAAATACAATACTTAAAACTAAAGAAAGTCTAAAAGAAAAATCATGTTTCCTTAAAAAAATATAAAATAGAATCGAGCTCAGTAAAATAACCATAATTGAAGAAAAAATCACATAATCATACATTGGAACACTTGGCAAAAAATAAGAAAGTAAAATAATTGGACTTAAAAATCCATAATAAGCAAAATAATAAATATTCTGCCCGCCCCCAATATTCATCGCAAAATCTGGAAATAAATCATGCGTTTCATAAAACAAATTTCTAAAATACTCTGCAAAAGTATAATGCTGTACATACCAGTCAATCTTCGAGCCGTAAACAAACTCACCATGCGTAATAAACAAACAAATAGAAATTAAAATTACAAACAAAATTCCAAAATTAATATAATCAGCACGTTTTAATTTAATCACCTAAAACACCTCTGAAAACACTAAAAGGATACCTTTTGGGAATAGGTAAAGAAAAAGTTAAAACCTCATTACTAATTGGATGCTTAAAAGAAATAGTATAAGCAAATAAAGCAATCTGTTCATGCCCTTTAAAATTACCATACCGATGATCACCATATAAAGGAAAACCTCTAGAAGAAAATTGCACCCTAATCTGATGACTTCTTCCCGTTTTTAAATCAATACTAACTAAAGATAAATTATCTTTAAAAGAAACCAAAAAATAATCAAGTTCCGCTAGTTTACCTTCATTAGACACTTTTACCATATTATGATTATCCTTAATTAATCTATCAATAAACTTACCTTCTTTATTTATTTTTCCACAAACAACAGCAAAATACTTTTTTTTAAACTCATGCAAAGAAATCTGCTTAGAAAGCCTAGAAGCCGCCTTGCTAGTTTTCGCAAAAACCATAATACCGCCAACAGGTCTATCAAGCCTATGCACTAAACCTAAATAAACATTACCCTTTTTATCATACTTTTTTTTCAAATAATTTTTAAGCATAGTCAAAAAATCCAAATCGCCACTATCGTCCGCTTGACAAGGAATATTAATAGGCTTTTCAACCACTAATAAATGATTATCCTCATAAATAACATTAATCATCGCATTCCCATCTTCCATAAATACCACAAGGTAAAACCAAATCATTTTTAGTAATCTTAAGACCAACTTCACCCGCATCTACTTTTCCACCATAAATAGGCAAAACCATCATTTTAAGCATATTAGCTAAAACAATATTAGAAATACCAGTAGTATAAGCATTAATAAGTAAAAATAAAGGTTTATCATTCAAAATCTTAATGCAAGCCTTAAGTAAAACAGTCATATTCTTCTCAAACTTCCAAACCTCTTTATTAGGACCCCTACCATAACTAGGCGGATCCATAACAATCGCATCATACTTATGACCTCTTCTAAACTCTCTTTCAACAAACTTCAAACAATCGTCCACAATAAAACGAATATCATGATCAGTTAAACCACATAAATCTCTATTCTCTTTAGCCCATTCAGTCATACCTTTAGAAGCATCAACCTGAACAACAGAAGCACCAGCCTTAGCACAAGCCATAGTAGCCCCACCAGTATAAGCAAATAAATTCAAAACTTTAATCGGCCTTCCCGCATTCTTAATCTTATCCATCATAAAATCCCAATTAGTCGCTTGTTCCGGAAAAAGACCAGTATGTTTAAAACCAGTAGGCGTAACCTTAAAAGTAAGCTCCTTATAACTAACAGTCCAAAAATCAGGAATTTTTTCCTTAAACTCCCAGTAGCCACCACCTTTATCAGAACGGTGATAAAAACCAGAAACCTTATCCCAAGACTTATCTTGCTCACCTTCCCACATAGCTTGTGGTTCAGGACGCCTTAAAATAATATTCCCCCACCTTTCAAGCTTTTCAGAAGAAGAAGCATCTAAACATTCATAATCTTTCCATTTGTCACTAACTCTAAGCATAAAACCACCACTTTCGTCTAACCAATATTATAACAAATTTTAAAGCAAAACATCAAAATTTTTTTACAATATAAATTATCAAATCAATTGTAACTTTATCTGGTATCATTTTCACACATTTATTTTCGATAGGTGTCATATTAAGTAAATAATTAAATTCCTCTTCATTGATCTTGTAGGTTTGTAAAATTCTTTCCTTTTTAACATTATTAAAATTCTTATTCAAATTTTCCTCAACGTCCGCCTCTTTATCATATAAAGAAATACCTAAAACCTCTCTTAGCTCCTTAAGATAATTTTCACCAGGTGAAACTTTTATAAAAAGTCCATTATCTTTAAGTAATCTATTTACCTCACCTTTATTATAAGGCGATAAAATATCTAAAATTAAATTGGTGGAATTATCCTTAATAGGAATGTCATTAACATCACTTACAAAATAAAACCTACAATCACCATTATAATCACTAGCCATATCAATTGCCACTTTGGAATAATCAAAACCATAATAAAAATATTTGCATTTTAATAAATTAAGTATATTAACCGTATGCGTACCCTCACCACAACCTAAATCTAAAATGGTAATATCACCTTTAAAAAAATCATTAACAATATTACCTATTTTTTCATATAACTTCTTATAAAATAATTTTTGAGTAAAAAGTCTACGATAAAAAAACAAATCATAATTATATATCTTACTTTCTTTGACATGATTATTTGAAACAAGCATAACTGTTCCTTTTTTAGAAATATCATAAGTATGTTTATTTTCACAAATCAAAAAATGATTATCTAATTTTAACTTTTTCTTACACTTAGGACAAATTAATAATTTATCATTTCCTAAAAAGAGTTTACAATAATCAAATTTTTTTAACACATTATCACCACAAATCTACAACTATTTTATCAAGATTTTTTCAAAATAAAAAGAAAACAAACAAATTTTCTTAAATAACACTTTTACTTTTCAGTTCAATTTTTATTTCTTCCATTATATGACCTATATTACCCTCACCAGCATACTTATTCAAATCAAAAAAATTATCATTAATGCAAACCCACTCTAATTCATTAACTTCTTTTATCAAATCCACATCTTTATTTAAAATACCATAATAAACTTCAATTGATTTATCTAAAGTAATATATTCCAAATTCATAAAATGAATTAAAGAAATATCCTCAAAACTTATATTAGTTTCCTCTTTTAATTCTCTATATGCCTCATTTAAATAATCTTCACTCTCAATCCTCCCGCCAACTAAATTATACATACCTTTATATGGTTCTTTAGCTCTTTTACACATCAAAGTCTTACTTAAATCTTTATTAAAAACAGCAATAACATTATATTTTTTCATTTTATACACCTAACATTTCCTTTTCCCATTCCTTTTTCTAAATTAAGTAAATACACTAATTTCATATTAACAAAATTAATTTTCCATTTCAATAACTATCTAAATATTACATTTACCAGTTGTAAAAGAAGATACATTGCTATCCAAAAACATATCAACAGTTTTAGCATTATCCATATCCCATTTATCACTGACATATATATTTTGAAGTTTAGGCGTATTACCAAACATATAACTCATTTGAATTACATTACTAGTATCAAAACTACACAAATTTAAACTTTCAAGTTCAGTGCAATTTGTAAACATATGCCACATATCAGTTACATGACATGTATCCATCCACTTTAAATCAAGTGAAGTAAACTTTGTACCCGAAAACATATCAGCCATATTAGTGACATTACCAGTATAAAATTTATCACCAAAATTAACACTTTTCAAATAAGAAACTCCCCAAGTTCCATTAAGCCATGAGCAAAATAAGCCATACATTTCAGTAACATTAAACGTATCAAAATCACTTAAATCAAGGCTTTCAAATTTGCTGTTACCACCAAACATTCCATTCATTTTAGTCATATTAGTAGTATCAAAATTACCATTGAAATTAATCTCCTCTAAATTAGCAAAATCAAAAAAAAGTTGACTACTATTACTATTCGCAATAACTCCATCTTTAGCACCAATATATAAATCATACATACCAGTTTCAGCACTATCTAATATCCACGCCATAACTCCGCCTTTTTTATCCTCAGAAACATCCCATTTTTGAATAGCACTACTAGGAACAACATTACTACTAACAAAAGTTGCACTAACAATTTTATTTCTAAAAACCTCATTATGAAAATCGTTATCTAAATTACCGTCAAAACATTGTATAACCCTTGATTTCTCTTTTATATTACCTTTAGCATTCAAATTAACATTTGTCTCAAAAGCTGAATAACCAGTTATCAAACAAAAAACAAAAGTCATACTTAAAATAAATACCTTATTCAAACCTTTTTTACGTTTACGCTTCATATCAAAATCACATCCTATCATATAACAGTGAATTATACGTTCATTTCTCAACTTAAATATACCATATTTTGACTGATTTGGCACTTAAATTAGGCTTATTTTTTCAAAATCAGTTATTTTATTGTCATATAATTCACTGTTATACGTTAAAAATAGCTAATTAAAAAAGAGGCAAATACAATAAAGTGTCTCTTTTATTATCCACATTTACCAGTTGTAACTGAAGATACACCAGCACCATCAAACATATTAGATGTACTTGCATTTTCCATATTCCACTTATCACTAACATAAATTGTCTTTAAATTCAAAGAATTAGTAAACATCACATTCATATTAGTAACATTTAAAGTATCAAAAGAACAAAGATTTAAACTTTCTAAACTCTTATTAGAATAAAACATTCCACTCATTATAGTAACATTACTTGTATTAAAATTAGATAAATCAATATTAGTTAAAGAATAACAACCAGAAAACATATCATGCATATCAACCACATTTGAAGTATCAAACATACTTAAATCAAGTTCCGTTAAATTAATACAGTTCCCAAACATAGCCTGCATATATTTCACATTACTTGTTTTAAATTTTTCACTAAATATAATCTTCTTAATAATTAAAGGCTTAGAAATATTGCCCATAAACATCTTCGACATACTTGTAACATTAGATGTATCAAAATCACTTAAATCAAGTTCCTCCAAACTTATACACAAACAAAACATAGCATCTATACTTCTAACATTTGATGTATCAAAATTTCCATTAAAATTAATTTTTTTAACACCAGTAAAATTATAAAAAAGCCAATTAGTATCCATATTTGCAACAACACCATTTTTCGCACCAATATATAAATCATACATACCATTATTCTCTAAAACGTATGCCATAACACCTTTATCTTTAGCTTGTGATACATCCCAAAATTCCACCGCATTACTTGGAACAGTATTAGTATCTAAAAAAGTTATTGTTTGAATATTAGCTTTGTAAAAAGAAGTATGAAAATCAGTATCTGTAAACTCGTCAAAACTTTGAATAACCCTTGATTTCTCTTTTATATTACCTTTAGCATTCAGATTAATATTTGTTTCAAAAGCAGAATAACCTACACTAAAACAAACAAATAAAATAATTAAAGGAAATATAATTCTTTTTTTAGAAAACCCTCTACGTCTTCTCATATAACCACCTATTATTCACATATAAATTCGTATTATACGATACTTTTTATGTCTAAAATGCCTTAAATTGTGTGTTTTTTCGCATGAATTTAATACTTTATATACCTATATTAACATATAATACGAATTTATACGATCATTTTTTAAAAATTTAAACAAAAAAAGTTGGAATGAATTGGCACACGCCAGCCCCCATTAGCTTCCAACCTTATATTAGCATTATATGTTCTAATTAAAAATTTAACAATACAAAAAAGCATATAAATTAAAACTTTACAGAAAAAGTTTACAAAGAGACAGAAAAAGCACTGAACAAAATCAATGCTTTTATAATAAAATTTATTATCTCTTTGAGAATTGTGGAGCTCTACGTGCACCCTTAAGTCCAGGTTTCTTTCTTTCCTTAACTCTTGGATCTCTTTTAACAAATCCAGCTCTTTTTAATGTTTTACGGTAACTGTCTTCTTTTTCTTCATTAGCTTTATCATAGTCAAGTAAAGCCCTAGTAATTCCTAAACGGATAGCACCAGTTTGACCAGTGAAACCACCACCGTTAACAATTACAGTAATATCAAAAGTATTTTCATTGTTTGTAGCAACTAATGGTTGCATTAAATCCATTATATTAGTTTCATATGGGAAGAAATCTCTTACATCTCTACCATTAACAGTTATATTACCTTTTCCAGGTACCATTGAAACTCTAGCGACAGAAGATTTTCTTCTACCAGTTCCAGTAAATTTTCTTTCAGTCATTTAAAAACCTCCTAATCAACCTTAAGTGCCTTTGGTTTTTGAGCACTATGTGGATGATTTTCTCCTGCATATACAAACAATTTTTTATACATTTGTCTTCCAAGTCTACCTTTTGGAAGCATACCTTTGACAGCTCTTTCAAACATTTCAGTAGGGTATTTTTCAACCATAACTTTTGCAGTTCTCTCACGTAATCCACCAGTATATCTACTGTGATTGTAATAAATTTTATCATTTAATTTGTTACCAGTTAATACGATTTTATCAGCATTAACAACAATAACATAATCTCCACCATCAATATGAGGAGTATAAGTTGGCTTATGTTTACCTTTTAAAACAGTAGCCACCTTAGTTGCGACACGTC
>CAKPAT010000038.1 GCA_934133155.1 uncultured Bacilli bacterium | reverse complement strand
AGTTCCGCGTCTCCGCCGCTGGCGGCCTTGACTACGGCAGTGCCTGGTACGGCGACGGCGCCCGCCCGGTTGTCAATCTGACAACTGACAATCTGATCTTCACTGGAACTGGAACAATGCAAGATCCATATGTAATAAGTGTACCTTAAAAAGAGTACATATGGGCAAAAATGACTCTTCATTTTTGCCCGAATTTCGGGGATTAATCTCATAGGTGAGCCGTGCGCTCTGGTCGCCGTCTAACTTCAACAACTGGTTTAACGCCAACGAGTTCAACGTCTCCGCCGCTGGCGGCCTTGACAACGACAATGCCTGGAACGGCAACGGCGCCCGCCCGAATTTCCTACTACAATTAGTAATTATTTACTAGTGAACCGCGTATTATGAGGGGAAAAAGCCCATAATGAGAGGAAGTAATTAGTTTCAAATGTTGAATGACAAAAGATAAAGGATTTAAAACATCGAAAAAAATTAAAAAATTAAAAAATTAAAAAACTAAAAGTAAAAAAATAAAAAATCAATAAATATTTGAATTTAGTAATCCTGATTTTTAGCAATATTAATTGAGATTGGAAACAAGGTTAATTCCCTGACCGAAAGGTCTAAAAAGATAGTGTTAGACGCCATATGATTTACGGGGGTAATTTATATGACTACTGCTGCACTGGTGGTAGAGATAAACTTTAGATAGCATCTTTCAGAATCTCTAGCCACACAAACTTATTTAAATTTGGAGGCATAAACATGAAGCTAAGAGATATTTTTGACGATTTAAAAGGAACATATTTAGATAAAATAATATTAATGAAAAGTGGTAATTTTTATTTAACATATGATAGTGATGCCATGATATTAAGTAATATCTTTGGTTATAAAAAAGCAAATGGTAAAGTTGGCTTTCCGGTAAGTACATTAAAAAAAGTAACTGATGGGTTAAAAGAAAAACAAATCAGTTACATGGTGTATGAGGGAGAAGAATATGATGCTGAAAATAATGAGTATTATATATACTTCAAAAAAGCCAGTGATGGATTAATTGCAGAAGGTATGACAAGTAGCCTAAATAAAAAAATCAAAGAAAAAATCATGGAAAACATTGATAACTATCAAAAAATAAAGGATTTTATTGATGAACTCTAATTTTAAAATATTAAATAATACTTATAAAACCATTAATTATTTTAATAAACTTTTAATAAATTATCCGAAAAAAGAAATTGTCTTAAGAAACAATATTGAAAAAAACAATTATGAATTAATTGAATGTATATTTGCCTATAATATAAATAAAACTAGTAGAATAAAAGACAAATATTTAAAAGATGCGATTGTTAAAATGTCTATGTTTGATTTTTATATCAGAGTATCTTACGATAAAAAAATAATATCACATCGTCAGTTTGAAGTTATAACTAATTTTCTATCAGAAATTAGAAAAATGACTTATGGACTGATAAAAAAGGAGAATGAAAATGAAGAATAAAAAGATTATTATACCTGTCATTATTATAATTATTTTACTCATATTAAGTTTATTTTTATTGAAAACAAAAAAAGAAAATGAAGAAATAACTTTAATTGATCATAAAGAAGCGTTAAAATTATATGAAAACCAAACCAGTGAAAAGTGTACTGAACTTCCAGAAAAAGGCAGTAATACACTTTTATATCTAGCTTTTGGTCAAATGAAAAAAGACGGAATTTTAAAAGACAGTATTACTTTAGAAGACTATCAAAAATCTGCCTTAAAAGTATTAAAAAATGATGACATTCCATCAAATATAAATGGATATATCTATGAAGGATATAAGTACACATTAAATGGAAATGAGATAACAAGAGAAGAAACAACATGCGATAGCAATTATGTGTCAAAAATATATGGCTATAGCAGTAATGAAAAAGGCGTTGTTTTAACAATTAATAGTGGTTATGTAAAAGACAGTAAAGTATATGATTTAAGTGGTAAAGAAATTGGCGATTATTCAAAAGATACAATCAACAAAGTTTTAGATAATGCCACAAGAGAAACATATACATACATAAAAGATGGAAATAGCTATAAATTAGACAGTGTGAAATAATGGAAGAAATTATAGACATAGATAAAATAGTAGAAGTTTATCACAGCATCTGTTTAAATACATGTCACAGGGAAAAACTAGTTCGTTTTGAGCTAGCTTTTTCATGTAATATTGGTCAAATATACCGTGAGTTAAAGGAAAGAACATATGAACATCAAAGGTATAGCTTATTTTTAATATCATCTCCTAAATACCGCATTGTCATGAGTGAATGTATGCATGATAAAATCGTAAACCACTTACTTTGTAAACATATATTAATACCATGTATTTATCCTAAACTAATTGATATGAATGTAGCAACAAGAGAAAACATGGGTACAAAAATGGGAATATATTATGCTAAAAAATATATTAACAAACTAAAAGTTAATGGAAAAGTATATGCCTTAAAATGTGACATCAGTAAATATTTTTATAACATAGACCATAACCGCCTTATTGAAAAGCTAACAAAAGATATAAAAAATAAAGAAGTGTTAGAGTTAATTAAAAAAATAGTGCACAGTACCAATCAACCTTATGTTAATCAAAATATAGACAAAATGATCAAAAAAGAAATTGAAAGATTAAAAGAAAAAAACGTTCCTAACTTAGATTACTTAAAAAAACAGTTACTATCACTTCCAAAATATAAAAATGGTACCGGACTTCCAATTGGTAATGAAACAAGTCAAATACTTGCGATATATTACTTAAATAGTTTTGACCATTTTGTTAAAGAAAAGTTAAAAATAAAAGGTTATGTCAGATATATGGACGATTTTATCTTATTTTCAAATAATAAAGAATACTTAAAAGAATGTTTAACTAAAATAATAGAGTATTTAGATAAAGAACGTCTAATATTAAATAAAAAAACACAAATATATGACCTAGACAAAGGGATGAACTTTTTAGGCTATAAATTTATATTGAAAAAAGGTAGACTAATTACTTTAATCAATAATCAAACGAAAAAGCGAGTAAAAAGAAAGTTAAAAAAATATAAGAAAAATAATAAAGAAAATTATGAACAAATAAAAGCTAGCTATTTTGGATACTTCAAGTTAGCAAATAGCAAAAATTTCCTGCACAATGCTAAATTTTAGATAAAGTAAATCGTAATAAAATGTCTAAAATACCAAAAAATTACGCCGCAGTGTTATAAATTGACAAGAACTTAAAAAAATTACGTTAAAGGGTAATAAATTTTCAATGAGATGAGTAAGAAGTTTATTAAAAAATTAAAAAAGTGTAGAATGAACACACTGAAAATTTTTGCCAAAAATGGCAAAAATTTTCAGTGGCATCATATCGTGGTATCATAAAAGTTATATTAAAAATTCATTTAAAGGCATTTGCACATATAAAGCAAAACAATGAAAATAAATACCAAAATCAGTAGTATTTGCATAAATATATACCTTGAAAGCAAATAATAAGTTAAAAAGTGCGTAAGAAAATTAAACCTTACGCACTTTAATTATCGAGTAACCAATCAATTATATTTTTGTGAATAATACCATTTTGAGAAAAATCAAACTCGTCCATAGAAAGTACATATTTAGGGTAATTATCGTCAATACCACTAAAAGCACCAAATTCTCTTTCTTGTGTAACTTCGTCACTTAAGTAATAGCACACTTGAAAATATTCTTTTTGATTAAACTTAGTGGCAACAAAATCAACTTCTTTCCCATTATTGTTACCCACGCTTACGTCATAGCCTCTGTAAATGAGTTCGTTAAATACAATATTTTCTAAATAAGCACCATATTGAGCCTTTTTATTTACATTTAAAATTTGACCAAGTCCTAAATCAGTTAAATAGTATTTATCTTTCCTAGATAAAATTCGTTTACCTCTTATATCATATTCGCAGATTTTTTGCATGAGCATTGAAGACTCTGCGTAATCTAAACACTCATAAACCGTTCTAGAAGATACAGGTATTCCTTCTTTCTCAAATTCTTTTAAAATGTTTTTTGTTGAAAAAACTTGAGATGGGTTAGTAACCAAATACTCCATAATTCTTTCAAAAATACTGACATTTTTAATGTTGTATCTTTTTACAATATCTTTTAATACTATTGAATTAAATATATCCGATAAAAATACTTTCATAGACTCTTTATTTTTAAACTCAAATCTTTGTGGCATGCCGCCCCAAAGGATATAATCTAAAAATTCGTATTTTATCTCTTCACGAGATTTTAGTTTCTTTAAAGTGACCACTTCCTTAAAATTGAAAGGTGCTATTTTAAATGAAACATATCTTCCCGAAAGCAAAGTGGCGAGTTCACCGGATAATAACTTAGAATTCGAGCCAGTTACAAAAATTGAAACATTTAATGTTGCTTTAAAAGAATTAATAATTCTTTCCCATTCATTTATCAATTGAATTTCGTCGAAAAACAAATAATATTTGTTTTTATCTTTAATTCTATCCATAACATATTCATTTAGTTTAATATAGTTATCAATTTGTACATATTTAATATCTTCAAAATTAATGTATATTATATGGTCATCACTAACACCATTATCTTTTAATTCACCTATTATTTGTTTTAAAAGTACAGATTTCCCAGAACGTCTAATACCAGTAATTACCTTTATTACATCACTATTGTAAAAATCTCTCATTTGCGATAAATATTTTTCTCTTTTAATCATAATTTTTCACCCCAGCATCATTATAAAATTTTATTGTAAATTTGTCAATTATATTTTTCTGTAAAAAAATATGCAACCATTTTCTAATATATATTTTTCTAAAAAGTGTTAATTGAGTATTAAAATGAAAAATGAGTGAAATTTTAAGTGACATCAAAAAGATTATATCAAAAATTCATTTAAAGGTGCTTGTACATGGGCATAACAAAGCAACCAAAATAAAAATCAAATCAGTAATTTCTACGTAAATATATACCTTGAAAGCAAATAAATCGCATGCTATAATGTAAAGGTAGTTAGAAGGTAGAAATATGTCGAAAATAAAAAACAGCCTACTTGGGTACATAATTGGTGATGCCGTAGGACTTCCCAATGACGGAAAAACCAGAAAAGAATTAATCGAAAATTTAGAAAATGGCAAAATAAAAGAAGCAAACGAAACATCTGGAAACACAGCTATCACATTTCAAACAATGGAAGCTATCACAAAAAGTCACAAAATAAATGAAAAAGAAATACTAAAAAAAATAAGTGAAAAAATATACCAAAAAGATATAAAAGTAAACCAAACAGTAAAAAATAGTATCAAAAAATGGAAAGAAGAAGAAAAAAACTACGCAAGTGAAACATCAGAAGACTGCTCTGCCATAATCAGAATACTTCCAATTGCATTATATACATTCTATGACGATTTAGGTGAAGAAGAACTTTTAAAAATAATAAATAAAGTCTGTCATATAACAAGCCTAAATGAAGTAAACGTCATGGGGTGTTATATATATATCAAATACATACACTTGCTATTATCAGGATACAGCAAAAAAGAAGCATATGAAAAACTAAAAAATCTAAACTACTTTAAATTTACAGAAAATACTAGAAGAAAATATAAAAAACTACTAAAAACAGATATATATAAATTAGACTTAGATTACCTAAAAGAAGAAGATACCATCGTAAACACCTTAGAGGAAGTAATATGGGTGATATTAAATACAAATACTTTTACCAAAGCAATTATAGGTGCTACCAATTTAGGAAAAAACACTGCAGAATTAGGTGCTTTAACAGGCTCACTAGCTGGAATAATATATAGTGACGAACTAAATATTGACAAAATAAAAAACAAAGCAAGCTTGTTAAAACAAAGTATAAAATTTGAGGAAGAAATAAGCCTAAACATACTAAAATTCGATACCATAATAGAAAATAAATATGGCATAATTAAAGGTGGTAAAGACACTTTAATAATCAAAACAAGCAGTAAAGAAACATTATCAGGTTATCAAAACAAATACATAAAAGTCGCTAAAAACATAAACTTCACACATAATTTAACCGTAATCGTTATAAATAATCCAGATGAAAACATAAACACATCCTTAGAAAATTTAAAAAAATACATAAAGGGAGAAGTATACTTTTTAGGACATGCTAGTGGTGCATTATCTATTATTCAAGAAGAAATAAATAAAGAAATAAAAAAAATACTTCTAGTAAACTTACCACTAATGATAAACCTTCATAAAACAAAAGAAGGACTAAAAAAATATCAAAATAAAATAACTCTAGTTTATGGAACGAGGGATCAATCAGTAAACTATTTACCTTTACTGCAAAATTGTGATAATATAAAGATAGTTCAAATAGAAGGGCAAGACCATAACTTCAACCTAGGAAACGATTTCACCACACTCCCAGAAAAATACCTATTTGAATAGAAAGAAGTTGAGATAAATGAAAAACAAAATAATAATCATCATATCAGCATTGCTAATATCTATAGCAATATATATAGTATACACAAATACAGATAACTACAAATTTGCAAGCGAATATAATTCACTAAATGGTAAAAAAACAGAAAGTGGCAAAACATATCTAAAGGTAAACATTAAAACAAATAATGTAAAATACACATCATATAAAGAAGTATTTGATATATTAGATAGCAAAACAGGAATAATATATTTTGGTTTTCCTGAATGCCCATGGTGCCGTAATGCCCTTCCAGTATTATTAGAAGCAGCTGACGATCAAACAATCTATTACTTTAATAATAAAGAAGATAGAGACACAAAAGAATTATTAGAAGATGGTACAGTAAAAACTACCAAAGAAAGTACAAAAGACTATAAAAAATTAATAGAAAAATTAGGCGATTATGCAGATACATATGATGGATTAAATGACGAAAATATCAAAAGGCTATATTATCCAACTGTATTATTTGTCAAAAATGGTAAAATAATAGATAAAATAGTTAGTACAGTAGATAGTCAAAAAGACCCATATAAACCATTAACATCAAAACAAACAAAAGAGTTAAAAGAAAAATATCAAAATGCTATATCAAAAATGCAAACATGTTCAAATGACGAAAAATGTTAAACCTATGAATAACCTTTATAGGTTTTTATGATAAAAAAAGATTGTAAACTAAGAAAGCATATGCTATAATTAATCATAGAATGGAGGGGTTTTCATGGAAGACTTAGAAAAGATAAAGGTGAAAAAAGCAAACGGAGATATTGTGGAAGCCGAAGTATTATTAAGTTTTGAACTTGAAAAAACAGGAAAGAAGTACATATTATATTCTTTTAATGAGGTAGACGCTCAAAATATGGAAACAATACATGCCTCAGTAATAAACGAAACAGAAAATGGTTACAGCCTAGATGTAGTTCCAGACGAAGATTGGAAAGAAATAAAAGATATAATGCGTGAAATGATAAGAAGCGAGGAGTGATAACACATGGAAAATCAAACAATTTATACATTAATTGGAAATAAAAGTGTAAAGACAGAGATAAAGCTTTCTGATAAATTGAGAAGTGTTAGTAAATGGCTTAGAAGTAAAAAATCTATAAGTGAAGAGCAAGGAAATTTGCGAATAGATTTAGAAACTGCTGAAAAGGAAGGCGACAAGAAAAAGGTCGCAAAAATTCAAAAACGTTTAGGTATTTTAGCATACGTTATGGATAAAAAAATAAAAGTGGACGAAAAATTAAATAGAGATATTGTCCAACCTGAAATGTTTGCTCGAAATCTAACTGAAGAACAATTTACTAAAAATATTGTAAAAGAGAACGAGGCAAAAGAAGCTGCTGAAAAAGCTAAGGCTCAAAAAGCAGCAGAAGAAGCAGCTAAAGCTGAAAAAGAAGCCGAAGATGAGAAAAAACGTGAAGAAGAACAAAAGAAAGCTGCCGAAGAAGCTGAAAAAGCTATAAATGATCCTGCCAAAAGGGCTATAATCGAAAATTTACCAGACCCAGCAGAACTAGCTCAAGAAAATACTGAATCTCAAGTTGAAACTGAAAAGTCAAATACTAAACAAAATGAAGGCAAAGGCACAATACCATATAAACTGGCAGAAAGAGCAAAGAAAACAGAAGCTCCAAAAACAACCGTATTGACTGAAGTGTCACATGAAGAGCAAGAAGAAATTGGTAACGTTGTTACTCCTCATGTTGTAACAAGGCCAAGGCCAATTCGTCTAGAATTTGCTGAAGAAAAAGAATCAATAGAAGAAGCAAGGCAAAGGGCTGAAAAAAGAAGAGAAGATAGAAAGAAAGCCGCCGACAAAAAAGCTGACGAGCGGAAGAAAAAAGCAAATATTGCTTATAACAAAGCAATATCTGATGCTTCCCAAGCCTTATCTTTAGAATTACTAGATATTGATAAAGAACTTGCTGCAGAATGTAAAGCTGCTGATATTGAATATGAAGAAACTATGAAAGAATTCAATCTAGCAGATGGTGTAGTTAGCAAATCAAGTGATAAAGTTGAAGAAGGAACAACAAAAGCTGCCAATGTTGTAACAGAACAAGAAGCTGCTCATGCAAAAGAAATAGCTGCAGCAACACAAACAATGGAAGAACAAGATATTAAACTAGAAGCAGCAAAAAAAATTCAAGAAATTAATGACAGCTATATCAGCGTAGTTGCAGAATGTATGGCAATAATAAGAGACGAAGCCAACAAAACTGGTAAAGAAAGAGCTGAAGCAGCTGATAGAATACTTGCAGCTGACGAAGAACGTAGTGCAAAAATAGCTGAAGTAACTGCCAAAAAAGAAGAAAAACTAAATGCCTCTAAAGAAGCAAATAAATCAGAAAATGAAAAGAAAGCTGAAGAAGTAAAAACTCCTGAGCCTGAAAAGAAAACTGAAAGCCAAGAAAAAGATGCGCCAAAACAAGAACCTCAAAAGGAAGAAAGTAATCCTGATAAAGTTATTACAGCTGGTGTATTAGTTACTCCTAAAGCTGAAGAAGAGGCAGAAATTGGTGGACCTCAAAGAGAAGGCGAAACACGCGAAGAATACGTGAAAAGAATGGTAAGAGAAGAAGAAGCAAAAAAAGCTGCTGAAGATGCTCAAAAAGAGCAAGAACCAGTAGGTAAGCATTTTGCATCTTCTAAACAGGCTGATGTTAAAGAGGAAACTCAAAAAACACTTTTTGAACAAGTAGATACTCCTGAAGTGCCTTATGAAAAAGTAAATACTCAAAAGCAAGAACCATCAATAGAAATGACAAACGAAATAAAATATTCACCTGAAATAAAGGAAGAAAAATTAGCTATTGCTGGTGAAGAAAAACCAATTGAAGTGAAACCATTAATTGTTCCTGAAAGCACAAAAGAAACAAAACTTTCTGAAGATAAAACAAAAGAAGATTTTATAACTTCTCAAGTTGATAGAGTAGAAGCATTAACTAAAGATATAAAGGAAGCTAAAGAAGCTTTAAAATCAAAAGACGAAAGTGTAGTTGCTTTAGCTACTGCTGATTTAGATAAAATTCAAAATGAAATAGATGGTGTTTTACATCCAAAAAGTTTAACAGAAAATTCTAATGGCTTAAAATCAAGTGCAGAATTAGCAACAGAAAAAGCAAATAAGAAATTTTCTGAAGAAATTTTACAAGGTCTTAAAGAAAGAAATATCGATGCTGACTTATTAGATGAACTATCTAATGACGAAGCTGAGGTGGAAAAAGGAAGAACTAGATAAGAAGCCAAATTAAAGGCTTTTTTTCTTTTAAAATTGTGTTATTTTAATTAGGCATATGCTATAATATAAAGTAAGGAGGGGGATAACGATGGAACAGTGGATTGTATGGCTTGTTATTATAATTCTACTTACAATGATTGAAGTTACTTCACTTAATTTAACAACTATCTGGTTTGTTGCAAGTGGTATAGTATCATTAATAATTTCATTATTTTATGATAACTATACAGTGCAGTTTGGCATATTTGTTATTTTAGGAGTTATTTTACTAATCACCACTAAACCAGTATTAGTAAAGCATCTAAAGAAAAAAGATGTAAAAACAAATGCTGACAGGATAATTGGTATGCATGGTATTGTAACTGAAAAAATAGAAAAAATAACCCCAGGAGAAGTAAAAGTAGATGGCAAAAGATGGACTGCATACGGTGACAATGCCATAGCAAAAGACAAAACCGTTGAAATATTAGAAATTAACGGTGTAAAATTAAAAGTTAAAGAAGTAAAGGAGGAAAAATAATGGCTTTTTTAATTGTTATTTTAATTTTAGTGTGTGTACTAGTAATTCCTAATGTGAAAGTAGTACCACAATCAAGATGCTATATCATTGAAAGATTAGGATCTTATTACATGACATGGAGTAATGGACTTCATTTCAAACTTCCATTTGTTGATAGAATATCAGCAATCATTAGTTTAAAAGAAAAAGTGAAAGATTTCGCACCACAACCAGTTATTACAAAAGATAACGTAACAATGCAAATAGATACAGTAGTATATTTTCAAATAACTGACCCTAAATTATATACATATGGAGTAGACAACCCAATTAGTGCAATCGAAAATTTAACTGCGACAACATTAAGAAATATTATAGGCGAATTAGAGCTAGACCAAACACTTACATCAAGAGACGTTATAAACACAAAAATGCGTTCAATATTAGATGAAGCAACTGACCCATGGGGAATAAAAATAAATCGTGTGGAAGTTAAAAATATTCTACCACCAA
>CAKPAT010000037.1 GCA_934133155.1 uncultured Bacilli bacterium | reverse complement strand
ATTTATTTTTATCTATTACATTTATATCATACGCATTAATTAATTGCAATACAAAATATTGTGCTATTTGTAATACGTAAGACAAATAAAGAAGAAGTTTTTTTATAAAAATCAAATTTAAAACATAAAATTAAATATGAAAAATAAATTTTTAAAATCAGCTATATTATTAATTATTGGTGGATTTATCACAAAAATAATCAGTATGTTTATCAAAATTGTTTTAGCACGAATGCTTGGCCCTGAGGGAATGGGACTTTATATGTTAATATCCCCAACCTTTATGCTTTTAATTGCTATATCACAATTAGGTTTTCCGATTGCTATAAGTAAATTAGTTGCCGAAGAAAAAAGAAGTAGTAAAAATTTAGTATTAATAAGTATAATCACATCTTTAATCTTAAATGTTTTTATTATAATTTTTCTTTTTATGACATCCAATTTTATTAGTCAAAATTTATTAAATGAGCCAAGATGTAAATACGCGATAAGCTGTATTGGTTTAGTACTTCCGTTAATTAGTATTTCCAGTATTTTAAGAGGTTATTTTTTTGGAAAACAAAAAATGATACCTCATATTTTATCAAATATTACTGAAGATATTGTAAGATTAATCGCGTTAATAATTGGTATTCCAATTTTCTTAAAAAACGGTCTTGAATATGCTGTTGCGTTTATTGTTTTAGTAAATATTATCAGTGAGTTTACTTCTATTATTGTTTTATTTTTATTCTTACCTAAAAAAATAAAAATAGAAAAAAAAGATTTAAATAAAAAAGATATTAAAGAAATTTTAAATATAGGTATTCCTGCTACTTTAAGCAGAATAATTGGAATAATTGGTTTTTTCTTTGAGCCAATAATTTTAACTTATGTTTTATTAAAATGTGGTTATGAAAATAAATACATTATAAATGAATATGGAATAATAAATGGTTACATTATGCCTTTAGTGCTTCTGCCTTCTTTCTTCACACTTGCTATATCAGAAGCATTAATTCCAAACATCAGCAAAGCTCAAAGTGAAAAAAACTACAAATATATTAAATCAAAATTAAAACAAGCAATTTTCTTATCTTTATTAATTGGAATTCCAGCTACATTAATCTTTGAAATAGTGCCAGAAATTCCTATGAAATTAATTTATAATACAAAAGAAGGTATAGAATATATTAAAGTTTTTGCAATTATCGCTTTAATGCATTATATTCAGTCACCACTAACAAGCACCCTGCAAGCCATGGGAAAAGCTAAAGAAGCTATGAATGGCACTTTAATCGGAACTATCGCCAGAGTGATTTCCTTATACATTTTTTCATATTTCAAAATAGGTCTTTGGAGTTTAATTATCGCAAGCAGTTTTAATATAATTATTACCACCATTCATCAGTACATTCACATCAAAAAAGCTTTAAAAGTATGCTATAATAAAAAGGGGTATGTAAAATGATTACTAGAGCAGAATATAAAAAAAACAAACGCAAAAAAAGAAGAAAAAAGAAAATATTAATATTAATTTTAACGGTAAGTTTATTAGTACTTCTTGTAAGTGCTTTTAACATATATAAATGGAATAATGATAATCAAAAAATAAAAAAAATAGAAAAGAAAATAAATGTCAAAGTAACTGAAGAAAAAATAAAAGCAGAAAACATTAATCCACCAGAAGACCCTAAAGACGATTACTGGGATTATGTTAAAATGGATATGCTCAAAGTAAATATAGATGAACTAAAAAAAATAAATAAAGATGCTGTAGGTTTTCTTAAAGTAAATGGTACTAATGTTAACTACCCTATTGTACAAGGAGTAGATAACGAATATTACTTAAAACATGCCTTTGATAAAAGTAAAAATAATGCTGGTTGGATATTTGCTGATTATAGAAATAACTTAAAAGATTTAGATAAAAACACCATAATGTACGGTCATAGTAGAATAAATCAAACTATGTTTGGAAGCTTACTTAAAGTGCAAAATAAAAGTTGGTATCAAAATAAAGAAAATCACATTATAAAATTAAATTTAGAAAATCAAAGTACTTTATGGCAAATCTTTAGTATATACGTCATAGATCCTGAAAATTACTACTTACAAACAAAATTTAATGAAGAAGATTACAAAACATTTTTAACCAAAATAAAAAAAAGAAGCCAAATAAACTTTAATACTTCTGTAAATGAAAAAGATAAAATATTAACATTATCGACATGTAGTGATATAAATGGTACTCAAAGATTAGTCATTCATGCCAAATTAATAAAAGCTAGCACAAACTAGCTTTTTTGAACATAATTAAATATAATCGAAACACTTTTACTATTAACATTTGTACTTTGTGTCATTGCTGGATTATAAAGTGCAGTAATATCCACTTGAACCTCATCTCCAGCTAAAAGACTATCACCTACATTAAGACCATTTGTATAATACAAAATAGGATCATTATCATTATTGGCAGGTAAAATATATATGCCATCTAAAACTGCGTCTAAATTGCCCGTATTTTTAATTTTAAAAATATAAGTAAGCTTATCACCAGGAGAAGTAAGCAAAACATCAAATGTAGCTTTTGTACTAGTATAATCTGGTTTCCTTAAAGCCTTAGCCGAGCCAGTAATTTTAGCCTCACTAACATCTGTAAATCTAATATCCCAAACACCAGGTTTAACCTGCTCATTATTAAACGCAAGTGGCTGTGCAAAAACCGAATACCATGTAACCATAAATAAAGCAAGCAAAGCTAAACAAATAAGTAAAGTATTATCATTTTTCTTTTCTTCCATATCCCTATCACCTATAATCTAAAATTATTGTATCATAAAAAAGACATAAAAAAAAGCACGCATTTTACTAAAAATACATACACTTTAAATTTTTATAACAAAAGAACTCTTCAAATCATAAAAATTATTTTAAAGAAAATCCCATTTTTTCAATCAATAAAGCAGCAATTTCAGATAAACCATTTCTTGATAAACTTCCTATTTCATAAAATGACGCACCTAATGAATCGTCATTTTGAGCAGAAATTTTAACCTCTTCTTTTATTTCATTTTCATACGAAACTATTTTATAAAAAATTCCAACATGATGAATTTGTTCTATTTCTTCATGATGAACCCATTCAGTTACCACAGAATTAGCATCAAACAAAATGACATCTTTAACATTTATACCAACTTCCTCTTGTAACTCTCTAATAACGGTCGCTTCTGGTGTCTCACCAAATTCAATCGTACCCCCTGGCAAATCCAATTTACCTTTATATGGGCCATTAGCTTTTTTTATTAAAACAATTTTATTATCTTTAATAATCAAACCATAAGCACCAAAATGACATATTTTTTTCATAAATACCTCCTTCTAATCAAACGTTACCACAAAATAATCATGCCGTCAAACATTTTCCTTTTAAAACTATAAAGAAAATTTTCCCGATTAAAAGCATAAAAAAAGCACTAAAACATACATTTAACTAAAGGTGATTACACATGAAAAATTTAAAAAAGCTATTAAAAGCTTTTACTTATTGGCTAATATCATTATTAATATTTGCCCTTTTAATAAACACATTAAACTATCTAAGCATAATAAATTATAAAACTCTTCAAATATTAAAAATCATATTATCATTAATATCTATCTTTATTGGTGGATTTATTATCGGAAAAAATTCAGTAAAAAAAGGCTGGATAGAAGGACTAAAATTTGGAATTTTAATAACAATAATATTCTTACTAATATCCCTAGTCCTAAAATCACTTGCCTTAGACAAAATCATTTATATAATTTTAATAATAATTGTAAGTATTTTTGGAAGTGTCATTGGAATTAACAAAAAACATTAATTCTTATACCTTTCCATAAATTCTTCTTTGTACTCCAAAAACTTCCCTTTTTTAATAGACTCCCTAATTTCTTCCATCATTTTAATTAAAAATCTGATATTATGAATAGATAAAAGTCTACCACCAAGACCCTCTTTGCAAACAAATAAATGTCTTAAATAAGCCTTAGTATAATGCTTACAAGTATAACAGTCACACTCACTATCAATACTTGTAAAATCTTCCTTAAAAGAAGCATTTTTCAAATTTATCTTACCATCTCTAGTAAATGCATTTGCATGTCTAGCAAGCCTAGTCGGAAGCACACAGTCAAACATATCAACACCTCTAGAAACACCCTCAAGTAAATCAAAAGGTTCACCAACACCCATTAAATATCTAGGTTTATCTAAAGGTAAATAACAAATAGCCCAGTCAATCATTTGATACATAACATCTTTGCCTTCACCAACACTAGTGCCACCAATAGAATAACCATCAAAACCAATTTTAACAGTTTCTAAAGCACTAAACTTTCTTAAATCTTCAAAAGCGCCACCTTGAACAATACCAAATAAAGATTGATTTTCATTATTAAAAGCTTCTTTACCGCGAATAGCCCATCTTAAAGTTCTTTCTGTACTTTTTTTAGTATATTCATAAGTAGCCGGATAAGGAATACATTCATCAAAACTCATCGCAATATCACTATCAAGTTTATTTTGTACATTCATAGAAATCTCTGGCGTTAAAAATAAAGCTTTACCATCAATATGACTTTTAAAATGCACGCCTTCCTCAGTAATATCTTTCTTTTTATTTTTAGCTAAAGAAAACACTTGAAAACCGCCACTATCAGTTAAAATAGGTCCATCATAATTCATAAACTTATGTAGTCCTCCAGCTTTAGCGACTATATCCTCTCCAGGTCTAAGCCATAAATGATACGTATTAGATAAAATAACCGCACTGTGTGCCTCCTTAAGTTCTTCTGGTGTTAGCATTTTCACATTAGCAAGCGTACCAACTGGCATAAACATTGGTGTTTCAAAAGTACCATGATTAGTAATTAACTTGCCATATCTAGCTTTTCCATCATTACAAATAAGTTCATATTTAATTTTCATAAAACTCCCCCTAAAAAAACCAATGCGTTACATATACTTCTGCATTGATTTCATCATTTGATTTACCTGTTTCTGACTTGGCGTACGCCCCATACCACTCATCATTGCCCTAATCATTTTCTCATTAATAGGTGGATTTTCTTTAAGTTGCTTTTTCATCATCTTACGAGCAATTAAAAAACCAATAACAATGCCGACTACAAGTCCGCCAATAATTTTTAGTAAATCTAATAATAAAGCTCCCCATTCCATAATGGTAACCTCCTTTAAAAAATATTTTACTAGATTTTAAGGAAAAATACAACTAAAAAAAGAAAAAAAATCAGTCTTTTCAAACAAACGTTTGACACAAATAAAACATTATGATAAAATTCTTGATAAGGAGGAATTCATATGGAAAAATTAACTCAAAGACAAAATGACGTATTAAATTATGTAAAAACATTTATTGTCGCGCACGGCTATCCACCAACAGTAAGAGAAATTGGTAAAGCTTTAGAAATATCTTCGCCAGCAACAATCCATGCTCATTTAAATAACCTCGCAAAAAAAGGCTTTATCAAAAAAGATAGTACAAAAAATAGAGCCATAGAACTACTTGTAAAAAACGAATACAAAAAAGAAGAAGGTGTCGTTGAAGTACCATTTCTTGGAAAAGTAACCGCTGGAAACCCTATAGAAGCAATTGAAATGCCAAACGAATTCTTTTCACTTCCAGCCTACTTACTTCCAAAAGGAAAAGAAGTATTTACCTTAAAAGTAGATGGAACAAGCATGATAAATGCTGGAATACTTGATGACGATATAGTAATAATTGAAAGACAAAAAACAGCTAAAAATGGTGAAATAGTCGTTGCTATGACAGACGAAAATACTGTAACTTTAAAAACATATTACAAAGAAAAAGGGCATTTTCGCCTGCAACCTGAAAATAACACAATGGATCCAATAATACTTAAAAACGTTACCATCCTTGGAAAAGCTATTGGTCTTTATAGAAAAATATAAGAAGCTAAATTTAGCTTCTTTTATTATATGTATTTGTCATAACAAGTTTACCATTAGAATAAACTCTTGCAATCACCACATCAAAATCACTAACAGTCTCATTCAAAGAAGCCTCTTTAAATGAAATACCATCAGTACTGTAATAATAACTATAATCACCTAAAGGAAACTTAATTGTAAGCATTCCATTATAAACAAAATCAATACCGGAAATAACTTTAACAAGTCTTTTACTTTTTTTTGCATTTCCAAGCTTATCTAAAGCCGTACATGAAACCACATAACTCCCCTCTTTAGTTAAAACAGTATTATCACAAGTAACATCACCAGAAGAAGTAACTCCATTTAAAGGATTAAAATTATAAGCTTCATTTGTATCAATAGTAACAGTCCCCGGCATTTTAAGAGAAGGACCTTTAATATCTTCTATAATAACTACCCTGCTAGAAGAAACACTTTTACCATTTAAAGAAACACTATATTTAACCACATAACTGCCTAAAACAGAAGTATCTACAAAAGAAACTTGATGGCCATCAAAATAATAAGACACATTAATCAAATGAGAAATATCTAAAAAGCCATCATAAGCCTTAGCTCCAAGCTCTTCATAACTATCATTTAAAGTCAAATAATTAAAATAATCACCATTAATCAAAATACGAAAATCATTATAAACAAAAGAAGGATTTTCCAAAGTAGCTTTTTCTTCTTTATTATGAGGGGAAAAAATAATAATCAAAAAAGCAAATAAAACTAATACCCATAATTTTTTCATACACTAGTGCCCACACAATCAGAAGATGTCTTAATATTTTCATCAATAATAACCTCTTTAGAATTACTTTTCTTTAAAGCACACCTTCTCGCCTTATCACTCCAAATAGCTAATGAAATATTACCAGAACTATCACTATTTAAAAAACCTGCATCAGGTAAATCATTTTTAATTTCTAAACTTCCGCCATTAGAAACCTCACCACTTGGAAAAATAACAGTAAAAGCCATAGATTTAGAATTACTTTGTAAAATAAGTTGATAATTTTGAGCAGATCTCACTAAACTGTAACCAGTATCCACTAAAGCATTGCTCCTAGAAGTCGTAATCAAATTCACAACAACCGGAACTGTAATAGTTGCAATAATAGCTAAAATAACAATAACTGCTAAAAGTTCAATTAAAGTAAAACCTTTTTTCATAATTATTCACCAACCGTATAATCAAATTTTTTAAAATTGCACTTTCCTTTATCATTCAAAGAACACACAATACAAACCTTAGTAGAAGCGTCAAAATATTCATTATTTTTAGGATTTTTAATATCAAGTTCTAAATTACCCGCACTTTGTAATTCACTAATCGTCTTACAATATTTACCATCATTTGTCAAAATCTCATTAACTTCCTCTAAATTTTCCGCATAATAATCCTTAATACCTTTTTTAATCTGTGTCACCTGCACCTCATAAATATTATCTTTACCACTAGATAAAGACTTATCAATAACTGGAATAGTTATAAGACCAATAATACCCAAAATAACTATCGCACCAACAAGTTCAATCAAAGTAAAACCCTTCATCAAATCACTCCTATCATTATAATGATACCATTTTTTAAAGCAAAAAAAAAGGTTAATTTTTAAGGCTCTCAAAATCCTCTAAATCACCATTTTCATTTACAATCTTATTAACTTTTTCTTCAATATTTTTAAGTTCTTCATCACATTCTTTAACAAGTCCCATAGCTTCAGTATACTTTTTAATAGAATCTTCTAAAGAAACATCACCATTTTCTAAAGTAGATACAATATCTTCAAGTTCTTTAATCTTATCTTCAAATTTCTTCTTCATTATAAACCTCCATTACTTTGGCATTTAAAGTACCATTTTTTATTTTTATTTTTAAAACATCATCCTTTTGAACATCTGTAACATTCTTTAAAACCTTATTATTCAAATAAGTAATACTAAAACCTCTTGATAAAATATTCAAAGGATTAAGTAAACTAAGCTTATCTGTAATGCCAATAAGCTTAACCACACTATCTTTATAAATACTATGCGGATTTTTTAAAACATAACTAGTTTTAATTAAGATAAGTTTATCTTTTCTCTCTTTAATAAGTTTTAAAATACTCTCATTAAGCCTTTGCCCAAGTAAATCTAAAACCTGTTTTTTATTTTCATACATCAGCATTGGACTTTTTAAAACAAAAGAATTTTTAATAGAATCCAAATAAAGTTTCAAATAATTAATTTTTTTATAAATACTTTCATTAAGTCTAATCTCAATTTGCGAAATATGTTTTTTTAAATCAGTCATATTAGGAACAGCAAGTTCCGCAGCCGCCGTAGGAGTTGGTGCTCTTAAATCAGCTACAAAATCTGCAATCGTAAAATCAACCTCATGACCAACTGCACTGATAACAGGAACTTTAGAATTATAAATAGCCCTAGCAACAATCTCCTCATTAAAAGGCCACAAATCCTCAATAGAGCCTCCACCACGACCCACAATCAAAACATCCAAATCATAATCTTGAGCTCTTTGAATATTAAAAGCAATACTGTCTTTCGCATTATCTCCTTGAACTAAAGTTGGAAATAAAATAGTTTCACAAATTGGAAATCTCCTTCTAATTGTTGTAATAATATCACGAACAGCCGCACCAGTAGATGCTGTTACAATACCAACCCTTTTTGGAACCTTAGGTATCTTCTTTTTATGTGCCTCATCAAAATAACCCTCAGTCATAAGTTTTTTCTTTAATTTTTCATAAGCCACATATAAATTACCCACTCCATCTTGTAACATACTATCAACATAAATCTGATATCCACCAGTAGGTTCATAAATACTAATATGACCACAAACCAAAACCTTTGTACCATCAACCGGAGTAAAATCAATCTTAGATGCATTACTTCTAAACATAATTGCATTAATCTTACTACCCTCATCTTTAATAGAAAAATAAAAATGACCAGCCGTATGCGCCTTAAAATTAGAAATTTCACCTTTCAAAAAAACGCTTTTTAAATTATCGTCTAAATCAAATTTAACCTTTAAATAACGAGTAAGTGCACTTACAGTTAAATACTTATCATTCATTAAACCACCTTGTTATGATAAACTTTATCTAAAACACCATTAATCATTTTCCTAACTGCATCATCACTAAAACTTTTAGCAAGCTCTACAGCCTCATTAATTGCAACAATATCTGGAGTATCAGTATACAAAAGTTCAAATAAACCAAGTCTTAAAATAGCAATATCCGTATTACCTAACCTATCAATACTCCAGCCTTCCAAATACTTATTTGCAAGACTATCTAACTCATCCTTGTGTGTCATTACACCATAAACAATATCTTTTACATATTCACTAGCACTGCCCACAACCTCATTAATCAAATCATCCGGGTTATAACTAATCTTATTTTTATCATAAACCGTCATTTGATATAAAATTATCATACATTTTCCTCTAAGAACACTTCTATTTTCCACATAAATCACCTACAACTAATTATAACATTTATAAAACTATAAATCTATATACTTTTCACCGTAACCTCTTTTTAAATAAAGAATATACCAAAAATGAGTGTAAAAAAGCATAACGAAAAATAAAGCCCAACCAATAACTGGAATAATCACACATAAAAGCCATGGATAAGGTAAAACATAAACTTCACTCAAAGGAACAAAAAGTTTTTCACTAACCAAATTTCCAACTTCAATATAAAAAATCAAAAACATAATCAGACCAGGAATAATACCAAAAACAAAACTCAAAACCCAGTAATACCACTTCATATACCACGCATTTTTATCATACACCTTTAACTTTTTGCCAATGTAAAAAGTAAAAAAGCCTAAAGTTAAAACATTCAAAATCAAAACCCATAAAAAATTTTTCCTTAAAAGCATAAAAACCTCCTTATTAAAAAAAAGATAAAACTATCTTTATTTACAAGTGCCCTCACCAGGTTTAGAACCCTCAACATACTCTTTATCGATTAACTTACATGAAGATTTTGTCATAGAATCCTGTAAATAACCACCAAGAACTTTAACTACGCTTACAACAATAACACTAATTACCGCAATAATAAGTAAATATTCAACAAGTGCTTGTCCTTTATTATTTGTCCTCATAATAACCTCCAATAACTTACCTTATAATACAATTATAAATATTTTTTAAACAAAAAGCAACCTAAATTCAAAAAAATATGCTATATTTAAAAAGGGATGAATTATGGAAATAAAAGAGGCAAAAACATTTTTTCAAAAATTTAAAGGACTAATGTTTCAAAAAGACTTTAATTACATACTAAAAATTAAATGCAATGGTGTACACACCTTTTTTATGAAAGAAAACATCGACATAATACTTACCGATAAAAATCATAAGATACTTTATATTTACAAAAATGTAAAACCAAATAAAATAATAATGCCAAAAAAAAATATTACTTATACTTATGAAGTAAAAAGTAATACCACAAATTTTAAGATAAATAACTACATGGAATAATTTAGTTATTTTTTTATCAATAAAATTACAAAAAGTAAAATTAATACAATAACTAAAAGCGTAACAATTATAACATTCATTCCATAAGCACTAGCAACCATAAAAGCCCCCTATTTAGAAAGAAAAAAAGGACCGAAAGATCCTTAATCTGGATAAACACTCACTTGTTTTCTGTCTCTGCCTAAACGTTCAAATTTAACCTTACCAGAAACCTTAGCATATAAAGTATCATCCTTACCGATTCCTACATTAACACCTGGATAAATTTTAGTACCACGTTGACGATACAAAATAGAACCACCGCTAACAGTCTCACCGTCTGCTGCTTTAGCACCAAGACGTTTTGACTCAGAATCACGTCCATTCTTAGTAGAACCTTGTGCCTTTTTATGAGCAAATAACTGAATAT
>CAKPAT010000036.1 GCA_934133155.1 uncultured Bacilli bacterium | reverse complement strand
AATCTAGATGGCGGAACATCATGCGGACTTGTTATAAATGGTGAGCTTGTAAACAAACCAATAAACGGATCAGGAGGACATTCAACAAGAGCTATACCAAATGGATGGATAGTGACTAAATAATGGCTAAAAAAAAGAAAAAACAAAATAAAGGTTATGTGTTTGTATTAATTTTAATATGTCTTTTCGCATATTATTTATTTGAAAACAAAGAAGAAAAAGTAGAAAATAATGAACCTAAAGAAGAAAAAAAAGTAAAAATAATAGACGAAAATTCTAAAACAAGACCATACGCAGTTGTCATAAATAATAACCACGCCGCATGGCCACATTATGGTTTAAATGACGCCTATATCTCATACGAAATGTTAGCTGAAGGTGGTATAACCAGAATTATGGCCTTATTCAAAGACCAAACCACAAACCGTGTTGGCTCAGTAAGAAGTGCTAGACCATACTTTCTAGATTATGCCTTAGAAAATGACGCAATATTCGTTCATCATGGCTGGAGTGAAGACGCTAAATCAGACATAACAAAATTAAATATTAATAATATAAACGGACTATATGATACAAAAGTATTTTTCCGTGATACATCATTAAATAAAGCTTATGAACATACATCATTTACCAATTTAGAAAAAGTAAAAGAATTTGCTAAAGAAAAAGGCTATGATAGAAACGTTAAACAAACACTTTTAAAATACAGCGTAGACACTATAGATTTAAGTCAAAATGAAAACGCTATAAAAGCAGATAAAATTTATATGAAATATTCAAATTACACTGATACTGAATATGAATATGACGAAGTAAATAAAGTATACAAAAGAAGTATGTCAAATAAAGCACACAAAGACGGATTAACCGGAAATCAGTATACTTATAAAAATATATTAATAACACCATTAAAATACAAAACATATGACACATATGGCAGGCTAACATTAGAAAACATTGGAACATTTAATGGTTACTATATTACAGAAGGATACGCTGTTCCCATCACTTTTACCAAAACATCGAGAAGTGCCAAAACAATTTATAAATACGAAAACGGTGAAGAAATAAAATTTAATGATGGAAATACCTTTATCCAAATAACCCCACTAGGTGCAGAAGTAGAAATATCATGATTTGTAATTTCTATCTAAATGTGCTATAATGGGCAAGTACTTGAGGTGAAAAAAATAATGAGTAGTCATAAAAACGACTTACAATATATGAAAATCGTAAATAATATACTAGATAATGAAGAATTTCTAAAACTACAAAAAATTGAACACCATGGTATTAGTAGATACGATCATTCTTTGAAAGTATCATACTATTCATATAAGGTAGCAAAACTTATGCATCTAGACTATGAGCAAACAGCACGTGGCGGATTACTTCATGACTTCTTCATAAGTAAAGAAGATAGAACATCAAAAGAAAGATTTATTTCAACTTTTACGCACCCAAAATTAGCTGTAAAAACTGCAAAATCACAGTTCACACTAACAAAAAAAGAAGAAGATATGATAAGATCACATATGTTTCCAATCAACCTATCAGTACCAAAATACATGGAAAGTTGGATAATAAGTCTAGTCGATAAAGCCGTTGCTACAAACGAATTTTCAGTAAAATGCAAATTTAAGCTTAAATACGCATATAATTTATTCTTAATATTTGCAATAGGAATAATTAAATAAGGAGGATAATTTATGGAAAGAACATACATAATGACAAAACCAGATGCCTACAAAAGAGGATTAGTAGGGCAAATAATTACAAGAATTGAAAACAAAGGATACAAAATAGTAAACATGAAAATGATGAACCTAGATGAAGAAATACTAAAAGAGCACTACGCACATCTAGCAGATAAACCATTTTTCAAAGATATTGTATCATACATGACATCAGGACCAGTAGTAGGCATGATTGTAGAAGGTGAAAATGCCGTTGAAGGAATGAGAAGATTAATGGGACCAACAGACGGATTTGAAGCTTTACCAGGAACAATAAGAGGAGATTTCTCATATAATAAATCTGAAAATTTAATCCATGGTTCTGACTGCACAGAAAATGCAGAAATAGAAATAAAAAGATTTTTTGGCGAAAATTAGGTCTTTAACTTTGACCTTTTTTTTGTTATAATGAAATAGATGTCCCAGTAGCTCAGTAGGATAGAGCGATCGCCTCCTAAGCGATAGGTCGGAGGTTCAAATCCTCTCTGGGACGCCACTTGAATACTCAAAGACTTGTAAAAAAGTCTTTTTATGTTATTTACATTTCCCCCCATAAATGATAAACTAATGATGTAAGATTATACTTTAGGAAAGGGGTATATCATGAAAGAATTAGATAAACAAATCCATGACTTAGAAGTTAAAATAAATCAAGCTGCTTCTGAGCTTGAAAAAGCTTCAGCCAAGACAAATAAAAAAAAGAAAAGTAAACTTGAAAGCAAAATAAATAAGCTATCTGATGAATTATATCAAAAGGTAGCTGAAAAAATACATATAATTGGTGATGTAAAAACCGCAGGGAAACTAATCCAAAAATATAAAAGTCTTGCCCAAGGAAACAAAAAAAGATTAGCACAAATAGAACAAATCTTAGTTCCAGCTTTAAATGGACTAAAAAAGAAAATGGAAGAAAGAGAAATAAAAACACCAGATTATTCAAATATGCCAACTGATTTATTAGGCAAAGTTAAAGAAGGCTTATCTACAAAAGATACAAAAGATATGCCTGCGAAAGAACGTCAAGCTATACAAAATAGTACCGCATCTGCACAAACTGAACTTGATAAAAGACCAGACAAAAAAAATGTGCCAAAAGACATTGATAAAAAATACGCTGTCGTTAATAATGGTGACAAAATTTACATCATAGGTAATATTACAGACGAAGAAGCTTTAAATCTTCAAAGCGAGTATGTAAATGAAGCATTAAAAAACAACGATGTAGAAATGTATGTATGTAATGGCTTAAAAGAAGGGTTAAATACCATAGATGGTAATGTCAAAGTATATATGGATAAAGATGGTAATATCATGCTAAAAGATACCGAAGTCTTTGAACGCCACAATATGGATCCTATGAAACAAATGAGTGCTGAAGAATTTTATCAAGCTATGAAAGAGTTAAATCCAAAAGCACATATTGAATTTGAAAATGGCATGATTTATCTTAACCGTGAAGAAGAATTATTTTTCCCAAATGGATATAGTTGCGATACAGATAAAAAGGGCGGTAAACTTTATGTAACTGATTTAGAAGCAAGAAATGGCGAAAAATTTTTTGAAATACGTGAAATAAAGGACGATAGAGGCCTTGATATACTTCCAAGTGGACCAGTTAAAGGTGAAACAAGCATGGAGACGCCGGTTCAAGCTCAAAATGAAACTCCTGAAATGCCTGATTTAATTGACCCTATAGCAGAGGGCATGAACAAGTTCCCATCTAAGAGACATAAAGTATCAAGAAGACCAAATGAAAAATTAAAAGAAATTTGGGCAAAACATTCTACTAAAATAAAGAAGGCAATACTTGGCTCAGTTTTTATAGCTACACTTTTTGGCGGTATTGCAGCAGTAAACTCGAATAACTACAGCCCAGAACAAATTAGACAAACTGATGCTTACACACAAACAGGCGATTATAATTATTCAGATACACAGCCAATCGAAGGCCAAACAACAACGTTTGATAATTTAGCAGGAACCGCAAATACAATTTCTTATACGCCAGTTAATACAGTAGATACACTTGATGCTAATAATTTAGATATGCAAGCTAACATGCAAAATACATATAGCCAAACAATTGAAACTGCAAGTAGTTCATTTAAAGATTATATGACACAAAGAAATGCTGACGGTGGAGAAATAGTTTATCTTGATGCATATAGTGCTGTAAAAGGAGAAAACGGCAAGCCAGCTCTTCCAAGTTTTGAGTGGAATGTTCGTAGAGTGCTAGATACAAGAACTGGACAAGATTTGAATGTAAGTTCACTTGCAGATTTAAAAAATTATGTAAATAGTGAAGAAGATTTAAACAGTATTGCAATTGCTTTTGGGCCTGAAGATAAGACCCAAGAAGCAGATGGCTGGCTTTCTGCAAATAGATGTATTGAGCTTTTTGCACAAATGAGTGTTGATAATATGTATGGCGGTATGGAACAAGGGGGTAAAACTAGATGAATGGACTTTATACATTAGTAACGTTTGACGATACTAAAGAAAATTGGTTTGTTATTGCTGAAACAATTTACAAAAATGACAAATACAGTTATTTAATAAAAGTAAACGAAAATGAAGATGATTTTATAAATGAATTTCAAGTAGTTAAAAGCAGTTTCACTGGTTTTGATGAATATATGGAAACTATTGATGATAATGAACTTTTAAAAGAAGTTATCCCTTTGCTTCTCCCTGAAGCTAAAGAATTAATGAAAGATAAAGACAAATTGAAAGAGTATCTTAATTGATACTTTTTCTTAAATTACATTTGTTAGGCTATTGACAATAAATTTGTATTATACTAAAATGTTCTAGGTGGGAAAATGAAAAACAGTGTACTTAAAGAAATGCTTTCACTTGAAAAGATAATATTCAGAAAAATTCATCCAAATCAAATGAAAAGTATGCCAACGCCAACACAAATGCAAATAATTGGATATGTCTTAAGAAACAAAAATGATACATACCAAAAAGATTTAGAAGAAATATTAAACTTAAGAAGAGCAACTATCTCTGGCGTACTGCATACAATGGAAAAGAATAATCTGATAAAAAGAGTATCATCTGAAGATAAAAGAGTAAAAAAGATTATTTTAAGTGAAAAAGTAAACAAAATATACAGTAAACATTTAGAAGATTTTAAAGTTTTGGAAAAAAAACTAATCAAAGATATTCCTAAAGAAGATTTAGAAATATTTCTCAAAGTAATAATAAAAATGCAAGAAAACATTAGAAAGGAAAATTAAAAAATGTTAAAACTTATGAAAAATTTAGACAAAAAAGATATATTCTTTGTCTTAACATGTATTGTTTTTATTGTTCTTCAAGTTTGGCTTGACTTAAAAATGCCTGATTATATGTCAGAAATAACTGTTTTAGTCCAAACTGAAGGCAGTAAAATGAGCGATATTTTACTAAATGGCTTTTATATGCTTTTATGTGCCTTTGGCAGTTTAATCTTTGCTATCATAACAAGTTATTTTGCTGCTAAAATATCCTCAAACTTCTCTAAAAAAACTAGAAAACAAATATTTGATAAAACGTTAAATCTCGATATGGAAGAAGTTAAGAATTTCCAAACAGGCAGTTTAATAACTAGAACAACCAATGACGTAACCCAAATAGAAATTCTAATCGCTATGGGACTTCAATTACTAGTAAAAGCACCTATAACCGCTGTTTGGGCAGTTACTAAAATATTAGATAAAAGCTGGCAGTGGAGTGCTGTGACCGGCGTGGCTGTATTAATATTACTGACTGTAATAACAATATTAATGATAATTGTTATGCCAAGATTTAAATTAGTTCAAAAATTAATAGATAAATTAAATGGGGTAGCAAGAGAAAACTTAACCGGTATAAGAGTTGTTAGAGCGTTTAATGCTGAAAACTATCAAGAAGAAAAATTCGATAAAGCAAATAAAGAACTAACAAACTTGCAAATGTTCAACCAAAAGAAATTTGCTATCATGATGCCTGTTATGTATCTAGTTATGTATTTTCTAACATTATCAATATACTTTATAGGTTCACATCTAATAGAAAACTCTTTAATGGCAGATAAAATAACTTTATTTGGTAATATGATTGTCTTTAGCTCATACGCTATGCAAGTAATAATGTCATTCTTAATGCTTGCAATGATTTTTATGATTGTACCCCGTGCCCAAGTTTCAGCTAAAAGAATAAATGAAGTTTTAGATAGTAAAATAAATATAACACCAGGAACATTTGATAAAGATACAAAAGAAAAAGGTACAGTAGAATTTAAAAATGTTTCATTCAAATATCCTGATGCTGAAGAATATATCATAGAAAACATATCATTTAAAGCAAATCAAGGAGAAACAATCGCCTTTATTGGTTCAACCGGCTCTGGTAAATCAACACTGATTAATTTAGTTCCAAGATTTTACGACGTAACAGAAGGCAGCATTCTAATTGATGGAGTAAACGTTAAAGAATATAAAACCGAAGCCTTAAATAATAAAATAGGCTATATTCCACAAAAAGCTTTCTTATTTAGTGGAACCGTATCATCAAATGTTAGTTACGGTGAAAGTAAAAATGAAAAAACAAATGAAAAAATAAAAGAAGCTGTTAAAATAGCACAGGCAACAGAATTCGTTGAAAAAATGGAAGAAAAATACGATACACACATCGCTCAAGGTGGTAGTAACGTATCAGGCGGTCAAAAACAAAGGTTAGCAATTGCAAGAGCAATCGCTAAAGATCCAGAAATATATATATTTGATGACTCATTTTCAGCCTTAGATTACAAAACAGATTATCTACTTAGAAGTGATTTAAAAAAATATACCAAAAACGCAACTTGCTTAATAGTAGCCCAAAGAATAGGAACTATTATGAATGCTGATAAAATCATTGTACTAGATAGTGGTAAATGTGTGGGTATTGGAACTCACCAAGAATTATTAAAAAACTGTGAAGTGTATAAAGAAATCGCTTTATCACAGCTTTCAAAGGAGGAATTAGAAAATGCGTGAAAGAGATACATCCCAAGCAAAAGACTTTAAAAGTGCGATAAAAAGATTATTCAGCGAGTTAAATGCCTTTAAAACACTAATAATAGTTGCTTTTATTCTGGCAATCTTAGGTTCTATTTTATCCATACTAGCACCCAGTCAGCTATCTAATTTAACCGACGAAATAACAGACGGCCTAACACTTGATAAAAATAAAGTAGAAACATTAGCCAAAAGTATAGATACATCTTCACTAAATGAAAAAATAGCAGAAATTTTAAATTTAAATGAGGAAAACATCTACAAAGCAATGTTTACTCTAACAAATGAAGAAAAACTAGCACTAACAAATGCTATAAGTGATAAAGAAAACATCTTAGAAAATTTGAAAAACTTAGATGAGAATACAAAAAAAACTCTTTTCCAAACATCAGAATATAAAGGTGTAGAAATAACTTATGAAGACAAAATAAAAATATTAGAAAATGATATACCAAAAAACGTTCAAAAAGTACTATTTGACGAAATAGAAGTAGATGGAGTAAAAATATCTTCTCTAGACCAGTATGCCTTTATAAATGTCATGAAAGACTTATCCAATACTAAAGATGTAAACGAATTATATAAAAAAATAGACGAACTTCCAAAAAATGTTCAAAAAGTAATATGCCCACATATGGACTTTACTGCTATTCAAAAAATAGTGACACTTCTTATATGTATGTATCTTTGTAGTGCCTTATTTACATACATTCAGTCCATTTGTATGACAAACGTTTCAAATAAATTTGCATATTCTCTTAGAAATAGAATATCTACAAAAATAAACAAATTACCATTAAAATACTTTGATAAACACCAGTTCGGAGATATTTTATCAAGAATAACTAACGATGTAGATACCATCGCACAGTCAATGAACCAATCACTATCATCCTTAGTAAGCAGTATAACATTATTTTTAGGAACAATAATAATGATGTTTGTAACCAACTGGGTAATGGCATTAACCGCAATAATATCAAGCTTAATAGGTTTTACCGGTATGATATTCATCTTGAAAAAATCTCAAAAATATTTCTTACAAAGGCAAGAAGAACTTGGTAAATTAAATGGACATATTGAAGAAATTTACTCCGGATTAAATGTTGTAAAAACATATAATGGCAAAAAATCAGCTGATAAAAAATTTGATGAATTTAATTCTAAAGTTTGTATAGCAAACCAAAAAAGTCAATTTCTATCAGAAATGATGCAGCCTCTTATGATGTTTATTGGTAATTTTGGATACGTTGCTGTATGCATCGTAGGTGCCTTACTAGCCTTTAATGGTAACATAACATTTGGCGTAATAGTAGCCTTTATCACATACGTAAGATTATTCACATCACCACTTGCTCAAATTGCTCAAGCTATGACATCACTTCAAAGTGCCGCTGCCGCTTCCGAAAGAGTATTTGAATTCACAGACGAAGAAGAAATGAAAAACGAAAAAGAAATAACCAAATACTTAGATAAAAAATCAGCCGGTGGCAGAATAGATTTTAAAAACGTTGAGTTCAAATATGATGGCAATGAAAATCCGACAATCAAAAATTTCAGCGCTACCGCATTAAATGGTCAAAAAATAGCTATAGTTGGACCAACAGGAGCCGGAAAAACAACCATGGTAAATCTATTAATGAAGTTTTACGACATAAACTCTGGCGATATCGAAATAAACGGTATATCAATAAAAGAACTTACAAGAGAAAATATTCACTCGCTGTTCACCATGGTCCTTCAAGATACTTGGCTATTTGAAGGAACTGTAAAAGAAAATATTGTATATAACCATAAAGATGTATCAATGGATAAAGTAAAAGAAGTATGCCGTGAAGTAGGGTTGGACCATTTTATAAATACACTTCCAAAAGGTTACGATACAGTAATAAGTGATAGCGAAAGCGTTTCAGCTGGACAAAGACAATTACTTACAATAGCCCGCGGAATGATTACTGAAACACCATTCTTAATCCTAGATGAAGCAACCAGTAATGTTGACACAAGAACCGAAGAGTTAGTCCAAAAAGCTATGGATAAATTAATGGTTGGTAAAACATCATTCATAATTGCACACCGCCTTTCAACTATTAAAAATGCTGATTTAATATTAGTTATGAAAGACGGAAATATAATCGAACAAGGAAATCATGAAGAACTTATGAAAAAACAAGGATTCTATGCTGAATTATATAATTCACAGTTCGAACTATAAAATAAATAAGTGTTATTAATTTAAAAAAGATACAGACTTTGAATCTGCATCTTTTTAAATTAAAAATAGAAATTACTCATATAAAATATCACTTTTAGCTACTTCTATTACAGGACGAACTCCAACCAAAACATCAGTTCTTTGTACTTCTATACTATGAACACGCCTCGCCGTAGCATAAATTATCCAACTATAGTTTGACATAGTGTTCCTAGGTGTTTCTAACCAATATCCATCAAATTTAGAATTATCCTTTTTTGAAAAATTAGTATTTTCAACCAGATAAAGATGTTCATCTAATTCTCCATTTTTCCAAGTTGGAATATAAAAATTAACAAGTTTTTTTACTTCTGCTAGTGTCAAAAGACGTGCTGCATAATTCGAATAGCTAAACACTTCAGGAAAAACATGGCCATCTTTTGTGCTGGTAGTATTATATTCATTAACTATCTTTCTCTCTGTGTTTGATAAAGTTACATTACTCCACTGACTGGTAGTAGGAAGCTGTTCTATAGCACTCCTAGGTCCGTGCCAATTTTCTTTAGAACTATCATATGGATAAAATTTTTCATTATTAGGTATTCCACCACTAACATTACTATAATAGATTAAAACAGCTACATCACTATTTTTTTCCATATCAGTAACATAATAAAATCTTTCTTTTTCCGAATCATATATCCCATCACCATTAACATCGCAGTCAAATGCATCACCAGATGAAAGTATATTAGATGTTCCTAACGAACCATATGTAATAGTTGCTGAACCTTTGCTTCCACCTACCTTGTAACCCATCCCAGAGCAATAACCACCTAAACATTCTTCCGTATGAAGCAGTGTCGCTCTTTGACATATTGGCATATTATAATAAATTTGAATATCACCCGAAACGTTAGGTAGATGTAAATTTTCATTTATATATTGATAATCACTGCCTTTATGCAATAATTTATTATTCATAAAAACCTTTATAAGATAATCATCATCTTCATTTGGTATATTTAAATCTAATGTATCTCCTTCAATTATTTCTACTGGAAATTTATCACTGCCAGAAATGTTATGATAAGTAATATTAAAAATCCTTCCAAATTTAAAAGTTAATACAAATTTATTTTCTCCATTATTAATGCTTGCACCATCTTTATATGACAATTTTATTTTCAATGTTTTTTCAATTCCTAAAGAACATTGATTATTCTCACAAATCTTATCCTTTAAATTATAATCTAAAATTTCAAATTTCAAATTTTCATTATCAATCAAAACATCACTTATTCCCATAACGACATTACCTAAATTATAAACTTTGACATTGTAAATAACATAGGAATTACTATTATTTAAAGCAACACCACCAAAAATATTTGTGGCATTATAATCTTCGTAATAACTAGTTGCTTCGTTTACACTATCAATACTTATTCCCATTACCCTTATGTCTTTGTCTACTTGTACTGCAGCACTCACGTCTCCAATTGATAAATCATTTTGAAAAGCCGAAAAGCCGGTGCTTAAAAGTATAATAGTTAAAACAATCGTTATAAAGACAAAGTAAATTAAATTATTATTTTTTTTAGCACTGCTTAGTTTCATATCTCTTACCACCACCATTTATAACCATTAAATTTGTTATATGCAAATAATTATTATGTTTTTTAACATTATAGGACATAATTGGAGATTATAAACTATCTCTAGCATCAACTAATTTATTAAAACTATTAATTCGTAAAACACTGTAGCATCTTCTTCATTAGGCAATTTAATAAAAATGGTTAAATAAAATCCTTTATCAATTTGATATGTAGCCTAAATATAAGTTATAAATAAATGCAATAACGTACTATAAGTTACAAGTACATTGTACCAAATATCTAACGAAAAGTCACCTAATCACAAACCTAAATAGGAATAGTAAAACATCACTTTCTCTATAAATGTTTTTTTAGTATTTTAAATAAAATGTTTCAATCTCTCTCTTGTTAAAGTGTCAATAACTTTTGAAAATGTCCCAAACTTTATTAATTATTAACGGAATTATTCGAACCATTTTCTAATAAAGAAA